>NZ_DAOKZA010000052.1:0-26133 GCF_035325925.1 Azohydromonas sp.
CGTTCAGCCGCAAGAACATCAACTGCTCGATCGCCGAGAGCATCGAGCGCTTCGCGCCGGTGGCCGCCGCCGCGCACGCCGCGGGGCTGAAGGTGCGCGGCGCGGTGTCGTGCGCGCTGGGCTGTCCGTACCAGGGCGAGGTGGGCGCCGACGAGGTCGAACGCGTCGTGAAGCTGATGAAGGACGCCGGCGTCGACCACGTCGGCATCGCCGACACGATCGGCGTGGGCACGCCGCGCAAGGTGCAGGCGGCGATGGAGCGCGCGCTCAGGCACTACCCGCTGGTCGAGGTCAGCGGCCACTTCCACGACACCTACGGCCAGGCGCTGGCCAACATCTACGCCTGCCTCGAGATGGGCGTCCATGCGTTCGACGCCAGCGTCGCCGGCCTCGGCGGCTGCCCGTACGCGAAGGGCGCCACCGGCAACGTCGCCACCGAGGACGTGGTGTTCATGCTCGACGGGCTGGGCATCGCCACCGGCATCGACCTCGACACGCTGGTCGACGCCGGCAAGTTCATCTCCGACGTGCTCGGGCGCGCGCCGGTGTCGCGCGTCGGCCGCGCGGTGCTGGCCAAGCGACCGGCGGTGGCGGCGTGAGCAAGGAAGACCGGGCGCCGGCGAGCGACGCGCCGACGCCGCGCCCCGAGGGCTTTCGCCGCGTCGCGCAGGCGCTCGCCGAACGCGGCCACCCGCACGCGCCGCTGTGGCTCGACGCCAGCGCGCGCACCTCGCAGGAGGCGGCCGACGCGCTCGGCGTCGTCGTCGGGCAGATCGCCAAGAGCGTGATCTTCCGCCGCAAGGCCGACGGCGCCGCGGTGCTCGTCGTGACCTCGGGCGACCGGCGCGTCGACGAGAAGAAGGTCGAGGCGCAGGTGGGCCCGGTGGGTCGCGCCGACGCCGAGTTCGTCAAGGCGACGACGGGTTTCTCGATCGGCGGCGTCGCGCCGCTCGCGCACACGTCGCCGCCGGTCACGCTGATCGACCGCGAGCTGTTGCGCTTCGCCGAGATCTGGGCCGCCGCCGGGCATCCGAACGGCGTGTTCAGGCTGACGCCGGCGCAACTGCAGGCGCTGACCGGCGCGCCGGTGGCCGACGTGGTGCAGGCATGAACGAGGCACCACGCGCGGGCGTGCCTTCGCCTTGCACCAACGTGTGCCGCATCGACGCGGCCACCGGCTGGTGCGCGGGCTGCCTGCGCACCATCGACGAGATCGCCGCCTGGTCGTCGCTCGACGACGCCGCCAAGCGCGCCGTGTGGGCGCGGCTGCAGCTGCGCCGCGCGCAGGCCGCCGCGCCGCCGGCGCACGCACGATGAAGCCGCTGCGCTTCTGGTTCGACCCGGTGTCGCCGTACGCGTACCTCGCGTTCGAGCACCTGCCGCAGGCGCTCGAGGGGCTGTCGTACGTGGTCGAGTACCGGCCGGTGCTGTTCGCCGGGCTGCTCGGGCAGTGGGGGCAGAAGGGGCCGGCCGAGGTCGAGCCCAAGCGCGCGTGGACCTTCCGCCACGTCGCGTGGCGCGCGCACGAGCTGGGCATCCCGGTGGCGACGCCGGCGCAGCACCCGTTCAACCCGCTGGCCCACCTGCGGCTGCTGCTGGCCTGTGCCCCCGACGGCGGCACGCCGAACCGCCACGCCTGCGAGCAGGTGCTGCACCACGTCTGGCGCGGCGACGGTGCCGACGCCAACGACGCCGCGCGGCTGGCCACGCTGCGCGAGCGCCTCGCCCCGGCGCGCGACCCCGCGAGCGAAGCGGTCAAGCAGGCGCTGAAGGACGCGACCGCCGAGGCGATCGGACGCGGCGTGTTCGGCGTGCCGACGGTCGAGCTCGACGGCCGGCTGTTCTGGGGGCTCGACGCGCTCGCCATGGTCGCCGCCGCGCTGCGCGGCGACCCCTGGTTCGACGGCCCCGACTGGGACGCGGCAGGCCAGCCACGCCCCGGGGTCGTGAGGTCGTAGCGAGCCTCCTGCGCGTTCGCGTTCGATCGTTCAAGAACGGGGCCAGCGGTGACCGCCTGCGATCGTCGAGCGTGCCGAGGACGGTGGGCACCCTGTCGCTCCATGTCCCCCGGGCCGGGCTGCGCCCGACCCTCCTCCTTTACTTGCGCGACAGGGTGCCCACCGCCCTCGGCTGCCACCGTGCCGGCACTCGACGGTCGAACGGCAAGACGGTGGTCGGCCGAGGGCAGCGGGGGCCCTTGACCGGAAGTGAAGGAGGAGCCGGCGGCCGCAGGCCGCTGGCGGGGGACATGGAGGTCAAGGGCCCCCGCTGTCCTCGGCTCGCGCGACCCGGGCAGACATCGAGCAGGCGCACGATCGACATCGGCGATGTCCCGACCGCGTGCGACCGGACGCTGGAAGTCCTCGTGCAGTTGAATCCAGCCCCGTGTCAGCCGCGCGGCAGGTCGTCGAAATACTCGTCGGCGCCGGGCGCCGGCGGCATGGCGCGCTGCTCCTCGCGGCGGCGCAGCTCGACGCGGCGGATCTTGCCGCTGATCGTCTTGGGCAACTCGGCGAACTCGATGCGGCGGATGCGCTTGTACGCGGCGAGCTTGTCGCGGCAGAAGGCGAGGATGCTCTTCGCGGTCTCGGCGTCGCGGGCATGCCCCGGCGCGAGCATCACGTAGGCCTTGGGCACCGCGAGCTTGAGCGCGTCGGGCGAGGGCACGACCGCCGCCTCGGCGACCGCCGGGTGCTCGATCAGCACGCTCTCGAGCTCGAACGGGCTGATGCGGTAGTCGCTCGCCTTGAACACGTCGTCGGCGCGGCCGACGTAGGTGATGAAGCCGTCGGCGTCGCGCTGCGCGACGTCGCCGGTGCGGTAGTGGCCACCGCGCATCACCTCGGCGGTGCGCTCGGCCGAGTCGGCGTAGCCGGCCATCAGCCCGGTCGGGCGGCCGAGGTCGGCGTCGTCGAGCGCGAGCGACAGCTCGCCCTCGTCGGCGGCGCGGTCGTCGGGGTCGAGCAGCACGACCTTGTAGCCGGGCAGCGGCCGGCCCATCGAGCCGAACTTGATCGGCTGACCCGGCGGGTTGCCGACCTGCGCGGTGGTCTCGGTCTGGCCGAAGCCGTCGCGGATCGTCAGCGCCCACGCGGCGCGCACCTGCTCGATCACCTCGGGGTTGAGCGGCTCGCCGGCCGACACCAGCTCGCGCAGCGCCGGCGGGCGCTCGCCGAGCTTCTCCTGGATCAGCATGCGCCACACCGTGGGCGGCGCGCACAGCGTGCTGACCTGCTTGTCGGCCAGCATGCGCAGCACGCGCTGCGCGTCGAAACGCACGGCGTTGAAGACGAAGATGCATGCGCCGGCGATCCACGGCGCGAAGAAGCAGCTCCACGCGTGCTTGGCCCAGCCCGGCGACGAGATGTTCCAGTGCACGTCGCCCGGCTGCAGCCCGATCCAGTACATCGTGCTGAGGTGCCCGACCGGGTAGCTGCGGTGCGTGTGCTGCACCAGCTTGGGCTTGCTCGTCGTCCCCGACGTGAAGTACAGCAGCAGCGGCTCGTCGGGGTCGGTGGCGCGGCGCGGCGTGTAGACCGCGTTCGCCGCGGCGGCGTCGGCGTAGTCGTGCCAGCCCGGCGCGCCGCCGACCGCGATGCGCACCACCGGGCCCGGCGCGTGGCCGTCGAGGCCGTCGAACTTGGACGTGTTGGCGCTGCCGGTGACGACCGCGCGCACGCGGCCGCGCGCGAAGCGGTCGATCAGGTCGTCGCGGCTGAGCAGCGCGGTGGCGGGGATCATCACCGCGCCGATCTTGATGCACGCGAGCATCAGCTCCCACAGCGGCACCTCGTTGCCGAGCATCAGCAGCACGCGATCGCCGCGCGTGATGCCGAGCGACGCGAGCCAGTTGGCGACGCGGTTCGACCGCGCCGCGAGCTCGGCGAACGACAGCTTGGCCTCGCTGCCGTCGTCGCCGACGATCCACAGCGCCGGCGCGTGGTTGTCGCGCGCGAGATCGTCGAAGTGGTCGAGCGCCCAGTTGAAGTGCTCGAGCCGCGGCCAGCGGAAGCCCGCCACCGCGGCGGCGTGGTCGCTGCGGTGGCGGAACAGGAAGTCGCGCGCGGCGCGGTAGCGGCGAAGGTCCTCGTTCATCGTGTGTGGTCCCCGGGGCTGTCAGCTTGCGTTGGCCTGGCGTCAGAGGGTGGTCAGAGCGCGATCCGATGATGCCGCATCGGCGCAGCCTGCGCCGAAGTCCCATTCAGGAGGTCCACCGATGGACGACGCACTCGTGAACCGGATCGCCGCCGATCCACGCTATCTCGAACTCAGACGCGCGCGATCGCGCTTCGGCTGGTGGCTGACGATCGCGATGCTGATCGTCTACTACGGCTTCATCCTGCTCGTCGCGTTCGACAAGCCGCTGCTGGCCAAGCGCCTGGGCGAGGGCGTGACGACGCTGGGCATGCCGCTGGGGCTGGGCGTGATCCTGTTCACCGTGATCATCACGGTGGTCTACGTGCGGCGCGCGAACCGCGAGTTCGACACGCTGGCGCAGTCGGTGAAGAAGGCGGTGCAGCCGTGATCGCGCGCCGGACCCTGATCGCCGCGGCGCTGGTCGCCGCCTGCGCCGGCGCACTGGCCGCCGGCGCCGACCTCGGCCAGGCGCAAAAGCAGGCCACGAACTGGACCGCGATCTCGATGTTCGCGGTGTTCGTCGCCTTCACGCTGTGGATCACCAAGTGGGCCGCGGGCCGCACGAAGAGCGCGGCCGACTTCTACACCGCCGGCGGCGGCATCACCGGGTTCCAGAACGGGCTGGCGATCGCCGGCGACTACATGTCGGCGGCGTCGTTCCTCGGCATCTCGGCGGCGGTGATGGTCAGCGGCTTCGACGGGCTGATCTACTCGATCGGCTTCCTCGTCGGCTGGCCGGTGGTCACCTTCTTGCTCGCCGAGCGGCTGCGCAACCTGGGCAAGTTCACGTTCGCCGACGTGGCGGCGTTCCGCTTCGGGCAGACGCCGGTGCGCGTGTTCGCCGCCAGCGGCACGCTGGTGGTGGTGGCGTTCTACCTGATCGCGCAGATGGTCGGCGCGGGGCAGCTGATCAAGCTGCTGTTCGGGCTCGAGTACTGGATCGCCGTGGTCATCGTCGGCGCGCTGATGATGGTCTACGTGCTGTTCGGCGGCATGACCGCCACGACGTGGGTGCAGATCATCAAGGCCGTCCTGCTGCTCGGCGGCGCGACCTTCATGGCCTTCATGGTGCTGCTGAGCTTCGGCTTCAGCCCGGAGGCGATGTTCGCCAAGGCGGTCGAGATCAAGACCGCGCTGGCCGTCGAGGCCGGCAAGGCGCCCGACGAGGCGGCCGCGCAGGGCTTCTCGATCATGGGCCCCGGCGGCTTCGTGAAGGACCCGGTCAGTGCGATCAGCTTCGGCATGGCGCTGATGTTCGGCACCGCCGGGCTGCCGCACATCCTGATGCGCTTCTTCACCGTGCCCAACGCCAAGGAGGCGCGCAAGTCGGTGGCCTGGGCGACGACCTGGATCGGCTACTTCTACATCCTCACCTTCATCATCGGCTTCGGCGCGATCGCCTTCGTGCTCACCAACCCGCAGTTCCTCGACGCCCAGGGCGGGCTGCTCGGCGGCGGCAACATGGCGGCGATCCACCTGGCCAACGCGGTGGGCGGCAACGTGTTCCTCGGCTTCATCTCGGCGGTGGCGTTCGCGACCATCCTCGCGGTGGTGGCGGGCCTGACGCTGTCGGGTGCGTCGGCGGTGTCGCACGACCTGTACGGCACGGTGATCAAGAAGGGCCAGGCCGACAGCGCCTCCGAGCTGCGCGTGTCGCGCATCACCACGCTCGCGCTCGGGCTCGTGGCCGTGGTGCTGGGCATCGCGTTCGAGAAGCAGAACATCGCCTTCATGGTGTCGCTGGCGTTCGCGATCGCCGCGTCGGCGAACTTCCCGGTGCTGCTGATGAGCGTGCTGTGGAAGGGCTGCACGACGCGCGGCGCGGTGATCGGCGGCTTCCTGGGGTTGATCTCGTCGGTGCTGCTGACGGTGGTCTCGCCGGCGGTGTGGGAGGCCACGCTGGGCAACCCGAAGGGCTCGGCGCTGTTCCCTTACGCCTCGCCGGCGCTGTTCTCGATGACCATCGGCTTCGTCGGCATCTGGCTGTTCTCGCTGCTCGACGGCAGCGCCCGCGCGCGGCAGGACAAGGCCGGCTTCCTCGCGCAGCAGGTGCGCTCCGAGACCGGCATCGGGGCGGCGACGGCGAGCGCGCATTGACGCTCCCCCGAAGCGCCTTCGGCGCCTCCCCCCGAGGGGCGCACCGCCGGCGCACCGGCGCAGCCGGATCCGTGGCGGTCGCCGGATGGGGTGTGCTCCCGTGGCGGGGCACCGCCCTCGCCGCTGCGACGTCCGCGGGCGGGCGGCCTTCGCGGCGCGCGACCGCATCGCAGGCGTGAAGTCGGCCGGCGCTCGACGCGGCGCCGGCCGCGTCAACCGAACCGCGTCTCCTGCCGCTCGAGCAGTTCGTCGACCACGGCCAGCAGGTCCTGCACCGCGACCGGCTTGGTCAGGTAGTGCGATGCGCCTTCGCGCAGCGCCTGCTCGACGCGATCGCGCGTCGCGTCGGCCGACAGCGCGACCACCGGGATGGTCTCGGTGTCGGGGTCGTCCTTCAGGCGGCGCAGCAGATCGAGCCCGTCGAGGTCGGGCAGGTGCATGTCCAGCAGCACCAGGTGCGGCCGATCGCGCTTGAGCGCGTCCAGCGCGTCGGCGCCGTTCGTGCTGACCTCCAGCCGCACCTGCGGGCGCTGCAGCAGGATGCCGCGCATCACCTCGGCGTTGATCGTGTTGTCCTCGACGTAGTGCACGACGCGCTCGCGGTAGCGCGCCGCCGGCGGCGTGCCGGCGGTGGCGGGCGACGGCGTCGACGCCGGCACGTCGGCGCCCGGCAGCATCAGCGTGAAGCAGGTGGTGCCGGGACGGCTGGTCGCGTGCAGGCTGCCGCCCATCAGCTCGGCCAGCCGGCGCGCGATCACCAGCCCGATGCCGGTGCCCTCGACCGAACCCGACTCGCGGCCGAGCCGGTTGAACGGCTCGAACAGGTGCGCGAGCTGCTCGTCGCTCATGCCCAGCCCGGTGTCGGCGACCTCGACCGCGACCAGCGCGTCGCCGGCCGGGCGGGTGCGCACGCGGACCGCGCCGCCGTCGACGTTGTACTTGACCGCGTTGCTCAGCAGGTTGGTCAGCACCTGCTTGACGCGGGTGAGGTCGCCGGTGACGGCGCGCGCCTGCGGGTGGATGTCCACCGTCAGCCGCAGGCCGCGCTCGCGCGCGGCGCGCTCGATCAGCGCGGTGCACGCGTCGACCAGCTCGCGCAGGTCCAGCGCCTCGGCCTGCAGGCGCAGCGTGCCGGCCTCGATGCGCGACAGGTCGAGCGTGTCGTTGATCATGTGCAGCAGGTGCCAGCCTGCGTGCTGGATCTGCGCCGCCCAGCCGTGCTGGTGCGGCGCCAGGGCCGGATCGCGGTCGAGCTCGAGCAGCTGCGCGAAGCCGAGCATCGCGTTCAGCGGCGTGCGCAGTTCGTGGCTCATGCGCGAGACGAACTCGCTCTTCGCGCGGTTGGCCGCCGCGGCGGCGTCGCGCTCGCGCTCGGCCTGCAGCAGGCGCAGGTGTTCGCCGATGTCCTCGATCACGCCCACGGTGCGGTGCGGGCGGCCCTCGTCGTCGCGCAGCAGCGCCGCCGTCAGCTGCGCCTGCACCGCGGCGCCGTCGGCACGCAGGTAGCGCTTGCGCACGCGGTAGCTGTCGCACTCGCCGCGGCGCATCGCGGCTTGCCGCTCGCGGCCGTCGGCGAGGTCGTCGGGGTGGGTGAAGTCGCCGACGTCGCGACCGACCAGTTCCGCCGCGTCGCGCCCGAGCAGCGCGCAGAACGCCGGGTTCGGCGCCAGGATCCGCCCGTCGAGGTCGGTGTAGGCGATGCCCACCGGGGTCGTGTCGAAGATCGCGCGCAGCTGCTGTTCGCGTTCGCGCAGCGCCGCCTCGGTGCGCCGGCGTTCGGTCACCTCGTGGCGCAGGTCGGCGGTGCGGGTGTCCACCGCCACCTCGATGCGCCGCGTGCGCCCGGTGACGGTCAGCAGCAGCGCGCCGAGCAGCGAAGCCGCCGCCAGCGCGACCAGCGAGAACAGCAGCGCGCTGCCGGCCTGCGCGTCGGGCACGGCGCCGCGCTCGGCGCTGACGCGGATGTCCCATTGCCGGCCCGCGAAGGCCAGCGGCTGCACGACCAGCCGCGCGTCGGACGCCACCGTGTCGGCGCAGCCGGCGTCGCCGGCCAGCACGCGGTGCGGCACGTTCGCGTCGGTGTCGATCAGGCACAGCCGCAGGTACGCCGGCTGCGCGTCGCGCACCGCGCGCAGCAGCCGTTCGGGCTCGACGGTGACGAACACCAGCCCCGCGGTGCGTTCGACGCGCTCGGCCGCGGTGGCCGGCTCGCCGTCGTACAGCACCTGGTAGACGACCACGCCGACCCCGCCCTGGGTCAGCGCGAAGCCCTCGCTGGCCACTGCGGTGCCGGTGCGCCGCGCGCGTTCGATCGCCACGCGCACCGGCGGGATCGACATCTGGTTCAACCCCAGCGCGGCGCGGTTGCCCGACGGCGGCTCGACCTGCGTGATGACCATCATCGGCGCGTCGACCGCTTCGGTGCCGCCGGCTTCGGCGCGGTCGAACACGCGGAAGTCGGCGAGGCCCTCGCTGCGGCGCGACTGCTCGAGTGCCGCGCGCGCCGCGGCGTCGATCCACACGCTGCGGCCGATCGCGCGCAGCCCCCTTTCGTCGACGAGCCACGGCGCCATCGCAGCGGCGAGTTCGGCGTCGGTGACCTGCTCGGAGGCCACGTACAGGCTGCGCAGCGTCTGCAGCGTGTGCAGCGGCTGCTGCAGGCGCTCGCCGAGCGCGGCGGCCGCGGTGCGCGCGTCGCGGTCGAAGCGGCCCTGCACGCGCTGCTCGTCCCAGCGCGCGACCTGCACGATCGCCGCGGCCAGCAGCCCGGTGGTCAGCAGCAGCGCCAGGCCGACCGACACGCGCCGGTGCGCCCACTCGCTGCGCGGGCGGCCGATCAGCGTCAGCGCGATCGGCGCGCCGATCAGCACGCCCAGCGTGTCGCCGGCCCACCAGGTCCAGCCGACGAAGGGCAGGTCGCCGCGGTCGGCGGTGTCCGCCGCGGCGAACACCAGCGTCGCCAGCGCGGCAGCGACCACGCACGACAGCGGCACCGCGACGCCGAAGAACAGCGCCACCTCGCGCGGCTCCGACAGCGAGCTGCGCGCGCCGGCGAGCCGCCGCACCAGCCAGCGCCCGGCGCCGGCCTGCAGCATCGCGCCGACGCCGAGCGCCGCCGGCACCAGCAGCGCCGCGGCGTCGGGCGGGCCGCGCAGCGACGCCGCGTAGGCGTTGACCGCGAACGCGCCCAGCCAGACCCCGGGCAGCGCCGCCGGCCCGTAGGTCAGCGCCGCGGCCAGCGCGATACCGGCCGACGGGTACAGCGGCGCGACGTAGGTCGGCGGGATCGCCAGCGCCAGCGCCGCGACGCCGACGGCGGCGTACGCGAGCGCGGTGCCGAGCAGCACCAGCGACGCCGGCGGCATGCGCTGCGCGGCGGTCGCGTTCACGTCAGTTCCGGTGCCGCACGAGCACGTAGGTGCCCGGTGCCGGGGCGAGCCGCATCGAAGCCGGCACCGGCTTCGGCCGGCGCCGCGTCGACGAGTGCGCCGCCAGCCAGCGCTGCCACGTCGGCCACCACGAGCCGTCGACGACCGGCGTGGCCGCCTCCCAGGCGTGCGAGCCGACCCACGGCCCGTGCGCCGCCCGCGTGCCCACCTGATGGCGGCGGCGCGGGTGGCCGGGCTCGGAGACGATGCCGGCGTTGTGCCCGCCGGTGGTCAGCACGAAGGTGATCTCGGCGTCGGTCAGGCGGTGCAGCTCGTACACCGATCGCCACGGCGAGACGTGGTCGCGCTGCGTGCCCACCGCGAAGATCGGCAGCGTCACGTCGTTGAGCGAGACCGGCCGCCCGGCGACGCGGTAGCGGTTGGTGGCCAGCTCGTTGCGCAGGTACAGCGCGACGAGGTACTCGTGGTGCATGCGCGCCGGCATGCGCGTGTGGTCGGCGTTCCAAGCCATCAGGTCGCTCGCCTGCTCGCGCTCGCCGAGCAGGTACTCGCGCATGCGACGCGTCCACACCAGCTCGCGCGAGTGCAGGAACTGGAACGACCCGGCCATCTGCTCGCCGCTCAGGTAGCCCTGGCCCTTCGTGATGTCGTCGAGCAGGCCGATCTGGCTCTCGTCGATGAACAGCCCCAGCTCGCCGGGCTCGGAGAAGTCGGTCTGCGCGGCCAGCAGCGTCATCGTCGCCAGCGGCGGCAGGTCGCCGGTGTCGGGCGGCGGCTCGGGGCGCGCGAGCGCCGCCACGCCGATCGCCAGCAGCGTGCCGCCCAGGCAGTAGCCCATCGCGTGCACCGGGGTCTTCGCGCCCTCGACGCGGCCGACCGCGCGCAGCGCGTCGAACACGCCCAGGCGCAGGTAGTCGTCCATCGTCAGGTCGCGGTCGGCGGCGTCGGGGTTGCGCCACGACAGCATGTACACCGTGTGCCCCTGGCCGACGAGCCAGCGCACCATCGAGTTGTGCGGCGACAGGTCGAGGATGTAGTACTTCATGATCCACGACGGGATCACGAGCACCGGCTCGGGGTGCACGGTGGCGGTGCCCGCGTCGTAGCGGATCAGCTCGATCAGCCGGTTGCGCCACACCACCTGCCCCGGGGTCACCGCGACGTCCCGGCCGACGTCGAAGCGCGCCGGCGCGTCGGTGCCCGGCAGCGGCACGCCGGTGACGTCCTCGACGAGGTGCTTCGCGCCCTTGGCCAGCGTCGCGCCGCCCGAGGCCGCGGCCTCGCGCAGCACCACCGGGTTGGTCGCCGGCCAGTTGGCGGGCGTCAGCATGTCCAGCCACTGGCGCGCGAAAAAGTCGGTGACCTGCGCGTGGTGCGCGGTCATGCCCGGCTGGCGCGCGGCGTCGCGCCAGAAGGCCTCGGCGTTGCGGAAGCCCGTGCGCCAGGCGCTGAACGGCCACTGCGCCCAGTCGGGGTGGCGAAAGCGCGGGTCCTCGTCGGCTGCGCCGGCCGGCGTGTCGCCGTCGAGCCCGGCGGCATGGCGCCAGGTGTCGATGCCCAACTGCGCGGCGCGCGCCGCCAGTTCCATCTGGCGCCCGGGCGACACGCCCAGGTGCCAGGCCCAGTCGGCCCAGGCGAGCGACAGCGACACCGGCGACAGCCCGCCGAGCCACGGCGCCGCGGCGGCGTGCAGCAGGCGGTCGAGGCGCTCGGTGGCCGGCTCGGCGTCGGCCGGCGGCGGGGCCGCCGCTGCCGGCGCCGCCGCCGCGGCGACGGTGCGGCGACGGCGCGCACGGGTCGGCGCGGCGGTGGGGGTCTTGACCATCGGTGCGGCAGCGTCGCGCTCAGACGTTGAACAGGAAGTTCATCACGTCGCCGTCGCGCACGACGTAGTCCTTGCCCTCGGCGCGCATCTTGCCGGCGTCCTTCGCACCCTGTTCGCCACCGTAGGCGATGAAGTCGTCGAAGGCGATGGTCTGCGCGCGGATGAAGCCGCGCTCGAAGTCGGTGTGGATCACCCCGGCGGCCTGCGGCGCGGTGTCGCCGACGTGGATCGTCCATGCGCGCACCTCCTTCACGCCGGCGGTGAAGTAGGTCTGCAGCCCGAGCAGCTTGAACGCGGCGCGGATCAGCCGGTTCAGCCCCGGCTCGTCCTGGCCCATCTCGGCGAGGAACATCGCGCGGTCCTCGTCGCTCATGTCGGCCAGCTCGGCCTCGGTCTTGGCGCAGATCGCGACCACCGGCGCGCCCTGCTTCGCGGCGAACTCGCGCAGCCGGTCGAGGTAGGGGTTGTCCTCGAAGCCGTCCTCGGCGACGTTGCCGACGAACATCGCCGGCTTGGCGGTGATCAGGCACAGCGGCCGCAGCACCGCGAGCTCCTCCTTGCTGAAGTCGATCGAGCGCACCGGCTTCGCCTCGTTGAGCGCCGCCTCGCACTTCTTCAGCACGTCCACCAGTCGCTGCGCCTCCCTGTCGCCACCGGCCTTCGCGACCTTGGTGTAGCGCGCGAGGCTCTTCTCGACGGTCGCCAGGTCGGCCAGGCACAGTTCGGTCTGGATGACCTCGATGTCGGCGATCGGGTCGACGCGCCCGGCGACGTGGATCACGTTCGGGTCGTCGAAGCAGCGCACGACGTTGACGATCGCGTCGGTCTCGCGGATGTGGCTGAGGAACTGGTTGCCCAGCCCCTCGCCCTTGCTCGCGCCGGCGACCAGCCCGGCGATGTCGACGAACTCGACGATCGCCGGCACGATGCGCTCGGGCTTGACGATGGCCGCCAGCTGCTGCAGGCGCGCGTCGGGCAGCTCGACGATGCCGACGTTGGGCTCGATGGTGCAGAACGGGTAGTTCTCGGCCGCGATGCCGGCTTTCGTCAGCGCATTGAACAGGGTCGACTTGCCGACGTTGGGCAGGCCGACGATGCCGCACTTGAGGCTCATGGAAGGGGCTTTCGCTGGCGTTCGGGGGAAACCGCCGATTCTAGGCGGCGGCCTACACTGGCAAGGTCGATTCCGCAGGGAGCACGCGATGACACCAGTGCTGGTGCTGAACCCGGTGAGCAAGGACCTCGGCGGCGGCTTCGTCGTGCGCCGGCTGCTGCCGGCGGTGCAGCGGCAGGCCGTCGGGCCGTTCCTGTTCTTCGACCACTTCGGCCCGCTGGACGTGCGACCGGGCGACGACCACGACGTGCGCGCGCACCCGCACATCGGGCTGGCCACGGTGACCTACCTGTTCGAGGGTGCGATGCTGCACCGCGACTCGCTCGGCGTGGTGCAGCGCATCGAGCCCGGCGCGATCAACTGGATGACCGCCGGGCGCGGCATCGTGCACGCCGAGCGCACGCCCGACGACCTGCGCGGCGTCGCGCGGCGCATGCACGGCCTGCAGCTGTGGGTGGCGCTGCCCGAGGCCGACGAGGAGCTCGCGCCCGCGTTCGTGCACACGCCGGCCGACGCGCTGCCGGCGCTCGAGGTCGGCGGCGCACGGCTGCGCGTGCTCGTCGGCGAGGCCTTCGGCGCGGCGTCGCCGGTGGCCGTGCGGTCGCCGACGCTGTACCTCGACATCGCGCTGTCGGCAGGCGACGCGTTCCCGTTGCCGCCGGCGCGCGAGCGTGCGGTGTACGGCGTCGACGGCGTCTACCGGCTCGACGGCGAGGCGGTCGAGCCGCGGCGCATGGTGCTGATCGCCGAAGGTGACGAGCCGATGATCTCGGCCGACGCCGACGCACGCGTCGTGCTGGTCGGCGGCGAGCCGCTGGGCCTGCGGTTCATGTGGTGGAACTTCGTCTCGTCGCGGCGCCAGCGCATCGCGCAGGCCGCCGACGACTGGGCGCAGGGGCGCTTCGCGCCGGTGCCCGGCGAGACCGAGTTCATCCCGCTGCCCGATCGCCGGCCGGCGGGCTGATCCGCCGGCGCGTGCCGATCGACCCGCGCCGCGCGCCGGCGCTCAGTGGCCGATGATCTTGTCGAGGAAGTCGCGCGTGCGCTCGCTCTTCGGATGGTCGAAGAACTCGTGCGGCGTGTTCTGCTCGACGATCTGGCCCTGGTCCATGAAGATCACGCGGTCGGCCACGGCCTTCGCGAAGCCCATCTCGTGCGTGACGACGAGCATCGTCATGCCCTGCCCGGCGAGCTCGATCATCACGTCGAGCACCTCCTTGATCATCTCCGGGTCGAGCGCCGAGGTTGGCTCGTCGAACAGCATGATCTTCGGCGTCAGGCACAGCGCGCGCGCGATCGCCACGCGCTGCTGCTGGCCGCCCGACAGCTGCAGCGGGTACTTGCCCGCCTGCTCGGCGATGCGCACGCGCTCGAGCTGCTGCATCGCGCGCGCCTGGGCCTCCTTCTTCGGCAGGTGGCCGACCCACATCGGCGCCAGCGTCAGGTTCTCGAGCACCGTCAGGTGCGGGAACAGGTTGAACTGCTGGAACACCATGCCCACCTGACGGCGCACGCGTTCGACGGCCTTGACGTCGTCGCCGAGCACGATGCCGTCGACGGTGATGCGTCCCTGCTGGTACTCCTCGAGCGCGTTGACGCAGCGGATCAACGTCGACTTGCCCGACCCCGACGGACCGCAGATCACGATGCGCTCGCCGCGCGCGACCTCGAGGTCGACGTCGCGCAGCACGTGGAACGCGTTGCCGTACCACTTGTTGACCTTCTCGAAGCGGACGATGGACTCGGGCATGGCGGGCAGTGCCTTCAGCGCGTGCGGCTCACCGCGAGCTGGCGCTCCACCCACAGGCTGTAGCGCGACATCGCGAAGCAGAACACGAAGTAGATGACGGTGATGAACAGGTAGGCCTCGATCTTGAACGGCCGCCACGTCACGTCGGAGTTCAGCGCCAGGCTCAGCGCGCCGGTCAGCTCGTACAGCGAGACGATGCTCACCAGCGACGTGTCCTTGAACACCGAGATGAAGTTGTTCATCATGCTCGGCACCACCGCGGCGAGCGCCTGCGGCAGCACGATCTTGCGCTGCGTCTGCCAGTAGCTCAGCCCGAGCGTCGCCGCGGCCTCGAGCTGGCCCTTCGGGATGGACTGCAGCCCCCCGCGCACGATCTCGGCCATGTACGCGGCGGCGAACAGCGTGATGCCCACCAGCGCGCGCAGCAGCACGTCGATGGTCACGCCCTGCGGCATGAACAGCGGGAACATGAACGAGGCCATGAACAGCACGCTGATCAGCGGCACGCCGCGCACCAGCTCGATGTAGACGATGCACGCGCTGCGGATCGCCGGCAGCTGGCTGCGCCGCCCGAGTGCGACGAGCACCGCGATCGGGAACGCGAGGAAGATCGACAGCGACGACAGCATCACCGTCAGCGGCAACCCGCCCCACAGGTCGGTGCGCATGGTCGGCAGACCGAACCAGCCGCCGCGCATCAGCACGAAGCTCGCCGCCAGCACCGCGACCCACAGCGCGGCCAGCCACGGCTTCCAGAACCAGCGCATGCCGCTGGCCACCAGCGCGCCGACCATCAGCGCGGTGGCCAGCAGCGCGCGCCACTGTTCCTCGTAGGTGTAGCGGCCGAACAGGATCAGCCGGTACTTCTCGGCCACCACGCCCCAGCACGCGCCGCTGCTGCGGGCCGCCCGGCAGGCCTCGGCGTCGGGGGCGAACACCGCGCGCGCGACACCCCAGCCGAACAGCGCCGGCACCACGTACGCCGCCAGCGCGAGCAGGAACAGCGTGGTCAGCGCGCTGCCCCAGTGGCCGAACAGGTTCGTGCGCAGCCACGGCACCAGGCCCTCGGTGCGCACCGGCGCCGGGCGCGGCGGGATCGGGCGGAAGCCGTCGGGCATCGGGCGGCGTCCTCAGCGTTCCTTGATCGCAACGCGGCGGTTGTACGCGTTCATCACCAGCGACGTCGTCAGCGACGTGCTCAGGTACACCAGCATGATGATCGCGATGCACTCGACCGCGCGCCCGCTCTGGTTGAGCGTGGTGTTGGCGATCGACACCACGTCGGGGTAACCCACCGCGACCGCCAGCGACGAGTTCTTCGTCAGGTTCAGGTACTGGTTGGTCAGCGGCGGGATGATCACGCGCAGTGCCTGCGGCAGCACCACCAGCCGCATCGCCTGCCGCCGCGACAGGCCCAGCGACGCGGCGGCCTCGCTCTGCCCGTGCGACACCGACTGGATGCCGCCGCGCACCACCTCGGCGACGAAGGCCGCGGTGTAGGCCACCAGCCCGAGCAGCACGGCCATGAACTCGGGCGTCGCGCTGGCGCCGCCGTCGACCATGAAACGCGACTGCTCGGGCACGTGCCAGTCCCGCGGCCCGCCGCCGAGCAACCAGCCCAGCGCGGTCAGCACCGCGACCATCGCCAGCGGCAGCCACAGGCGGTCGCGGTCCTGCCCGGTGCGCTCGAACTGGCGCTGCGCCCAGCCCCGGTACGACGCGGCCGCGGCGACGCCGGCGGCGAGCCCGCCGAGCATCCACAGGTGCCCGGCACCCCACACCGGCACCGGGAACGACAGCCCGCCCTTGCTCAGGTACACCGCGTCGGCGAGGTTCCAGGCCTGGTGCGTGGCGGGCAGCAGCTCGACGAACAGCAGGTACCACATCAGCAGCTGCAGCAGCACCGGCACGTTGCGGAACAGCTCGACGTAGCCGTAACACAGCCCGCGCACCAGCGCATTGCGCGAGAAGCGGCCGAGCCCGAGCAGCACGCCGAGCACGGTGGTCAGCACGATGCCGACCAGCGCCACGCGCAGCGTGTTGAGCACGCCGATCCAGATGGCGCGCCCGTACGACTGCGACGCGTCGTAGGCGATCATCGTCTCGCCGATGTCGAACCCGGCGGCCTGCGTCAGGAAGTCGAAGCCGCTCTGGATGCCGCGCACACGCATGTTCTGCTGCGTGTTGTGCGCGAGGAACCACAGCGCGGCGGCGATCAGCGCCAGCGCGACTGCCTGGTACACGAGGCCGCGCATGGCGCGGCTGCGCCACGACCAGCTGCGTCGGCGCGCCGCGGTGCGCTCGGGCGTCGCAGTCAAGCTCGGGGCCTCGGGGTCGCGGTCGCTCGCGCCGCGGCCGGCCCGGGGCCGGCCGCGGGGGTCGCGCGGTCGCGGTGCAGGGGCGGGCTCAGCGGATCGGCGGCGCGTACATCAGGCCGCCCTGCGTCCACAGCGCGTTGGCGCCTCGCGGCAGGCCGATCGGCGTCTTCGGGCCGACGTGGCGCTCGAACTGCTCGCCGTAGTTGCCCACCGCCTTGATCGCGCGGTAGGCCCAGTCCTTGTCGAGGCCGAGCAGCTTGCCGGTGTCCTCGGTGCCGCCGCCGAGCAGGCGCATCACGTTGGGATTCTTGCTGTCCTTCTTCTGCGCGTCGACGTTGGCCTGGGTGATGCCGTACTCCTCGGCTTCGAGCAGCGCGTTGAGCGTCCACTTGACGATGGCGAAGAACTCGTCGTCGCCGCGGCGCACCGACGGGCCGAGCGGCTCCTTGCTGATCAGCTCGGGCAGGATCACGTGGTCGTCGGGCTTGGCCGCTTCCTTGCTGCGGATCGACGCCAGACCGGATGCGTCCGTCGTGTAGGCCTGGCAGCGGCCGGCGAAGTACGCGGCGTTGGCGGCTTCGAGCTTCTCGAACACCACCGGCTTGACGTTGAGGTTGTTGGCGCGAGAGTAGTCGCTCAGGTTCAGCTCGGTCGTGGTGCCCGACTGCACGCACACCGTGGCGCCCTTGAGCTCCTTCGCGCTCTTCACGCCCAGGCTCTTGGGCACCATGAAACCCTGCCCGTCGTAGAAGTTGACGCCGACGAAGTGCATGCCCAGCGACGCGTCGCGCGTCAGCGTCCAGGTGGTGTTGCGTGCCAGCAGGTCGATCTCGCCCGACTGCAGCGCGGTGAAACGCTGCTGCGCGGTCAGCGGCACGAAGCGCACCTTGTTGGCGTCGCCGAGCACCACCGCGGCGACGGCGCGGCACATGTCGACGTCCAGGCCGCTCCAGCGGCCCTGGCTGTCGGCGGCCGAGAAACCGGCGAGCCCGGTGTTGACGCCGCACACCAGCGTGCCGCGCTGCTTGACGGCGTCGAGGTCCTTGCCGGCGAGGGCGGGTGACGCGCACAGGATGCCGGCGGCGGCGATGCCGGCGGCGGCGAGGCGGTGAATGCGGTGGACGATCATGGGATTCGGGCTCCTGGAACGAGACGCTGAAGCGGCCGGCGGGCCGCGGTGTCGCGACGACGCACCGATGCAGGGCGCCGGCAGAGGCCACGACTTTGGCCCAGCGCCCGTCGTGCACCATCCGTGACAACCCGTGTCCGCACCGGTCTCGACGGGGCGACGGTACACGCAAGATCCGGGCCTCGGCGTCGTCACCCCACCGCAGTCACAGGTCGCGCACCGGCATCACGTGCACCATCGACTGTTCCAGCCGCACGCCGATGCGGTCGGCGACCGCGACGCGAAGGCGCCGCGGGCCGGCCAGCGTGAGGCGCATCGTGCAACCGGGCACGGCGTCGACGGCGAGCGTGACCAGCGTGATCTCGCCGAGGTGCCGCGCCTCGGCGACGACGGTGGCGAACTCGCCGTCGCCGTGCGGCGGGTGGTCGAGCAGCGCGATGCCTTCGCCGGGGATGACCCAGGTCACCGCTTGGCCGCTTCGCAGCTTGCCCTTGTCGCGCACGCGCAGCCGCGGCCCCGTGGCGCCGTCGTCGTCGGGTCCGGCGCACCAGCGCAGCAGGGCGTGCGAGCCGTCGCCCACCGGGCCGAGCCAGCGGCCGTGGAAGCGGTTCTGGATGCCGACCAGGTCGGCCACGCGCGCGTTGCGCGGCGCGTGGTGGATGGCCTGAGGCGTGCCCTGCTGCAGGACGCGGCCGGCGTCCATCACCACCAGGCGGTCGGCGAGCAGCCGCGCCTCCTGCAGGTCGTGAGTGACGAGCAGGATCGGGATCGCCGGCTCGCGCCGCAGCTCGGCGAGCAGCTGATAAAGACCGCGGCGGCTCATCTGGTCGACCGCCGAGAACGGCTCGTCGAGCAGCAGCAGCCGCGGCTCGCGCGCCAGCGCGCGAGCCACCGCGACGCGCTGCTGCTGGCCGCCCGACAACCCCGCCGGCCGGCGCTGCTGCTGCTCGGCGGTCAGGTGCACGTGCTCGAGCCAGTGCCTGGCGCGTTGACGCCGGTGCTCGCGCGGCAGGTGCAGCAGCGACAGCGCGACGTTGTCGAGCGCACTCAGGTGAGGCATGAGCGCGTAGTGCTGGAACACCAGCCCGACGTGGCGCTGCTGCGGCGAGACGAACACGCCGGCGTCGGTGTCGCACCAGCACTCGCCCCCTACGGTCACTCGCCCGCGCTGCGGGCGCATCAGTCCGGCGAGCACGCGCAGCATCGACGTCTTGCCTGCGCCCGACGGGCCGACGAGCGCGAGCAGTTCGCCGGCGTCGCAGCGGAACGCGCCGGCCAGCGGCATCGGGGTCGCCTGCTCGACGCTGACGTCGAGCGTCGTCGCCTGCGCCTCGCGCGCGACCGCGGCGGGCGGCACCGTCATCGCCGCACCGCGAGCCGCGCCGAAGCGAAGAACGACGCCGCCACCGCGGTCAGCGACAGCACGAGCAGCAGCAGCGCCATGCGGTCGGCGCTGTGCAGGTCGAAGGCCTGCACGCGGTCGTAGATCGAGATCGCGATCGTCTTCGTCTCACCGGGGATGCTGCCGCCGACCATCAGCACCACGCCGAACTCGCCGAGCGTGTGCACGAAGGTCAGCACCATCGCCGACACGATGCCCGGCCACGCCAGCGGCAGCTCGACGCGCGCCAGCGTCTGCCAGAACCCGAGCCCGCTGACGGCGGCGGCCTCGGCCAGGTTGCGCGGGATGGCCTCGAACGCGCGCTGCACCGGCTGCACGATGAACGGCACGTTGAACACGACGGAGGCGATCACGAGGCCGAGGAAGTTAAACGTGAGCCGCACGTCGAACGTCTCGAGCATCCAGCGCCCGACGGGCGACGCGCCGCCGAGCGAGACGAGCAGGTAGTAGCCGAGCACGGTCGGCGGCAGCACGAGCGGCAGCACGACGGCCGCCTCGACCCAGGCCTTGCCGCGCCACGTCGTCAGTGCCAGCCAGCGCCCGAGCGCGATGCCGATCGGCAGCAGCACCGCCAGCGTGACCGCCGCGAGCTCGAGCGACAGGACGAGGGCCTGCCAGTCCATCGCCGCCTTCAGACGCTCACGGCGTGCAAGCGATGCGGCGTCCAGCGCAGCCCAACGCATTCAGGCGACCGCCGCGGATCCGGCTTCGCCGGTCCGCTGGCGGTGCCCCCTCGAGGGGGAGCGCCGCAGGCGCTGCGGGGGTGGGCCATCAATCCCGCGGCATCTCGAAGCCGTAGCGCTTCATGATCTCCTGCGCCGGCGGCGTCGACAGGTGGTCGTAGAACGCGCGCAGCGCCGGCGGGGCGTCCTTCGTCAGCACCATGCGCTGCTTGAGCGGCTGGTGCCAGCTCGCGGGGATCAGCGCGAAGTCGCCGAGCCGCGCGACCTGCGGCGCCAGCGCCAGCGACAGCGCGATGATGCCGCCCTGCGTCGACCCCGACGTCGCGAACTGCGCCGTCTGCGAGATGTTCTCGCCGTAGACCAGCTTCGGCCGGATCGACTCCCACAGCCCCGCGTGCTGCAGCGCCTCGCGTGCGCGCATGCCGTACGGCGCGTGGTCGGGGCTGGCGATCGCGAACTTGCGCAGCCGGCCGTCGTTCAGCGCGGCGGCGAGGTCCTTCAGTTCGCCGTCGGCCTTCAGCGGCGAACCGGCGGGCACCTTGATGCCGATGCGCCCGACGGCGTACAGCCGCCCGCGGTCGAGCGTCTTGCCGGCGTCGTGCAGCCTGAACACGAAGTCCTCGTCGGCCGACATGAACATCTGGAACGGCGCGCCCTGCAGGATCTGCGAGTAGAAGCTGCCCGACGACCCGAACACCAGGCGCAGTTTGTGCCCGGTGTCCTTCTCGAAGCGTGCGGCGACTTCTTCGATCGCGAACTTGAGGTCCGACGCTGCGGCCAGCGTCGGCAACGGCTGCGCGGCAAGCGGGCCGGCGGCGGCGAGGCCGAGCGCGGCGAGCAACGCCAGCCATCGGCGGCGGGGCACGGACATCGTCGTTCCTCTTGGGGTGGGGCGAGTCGTCGGCGTCTGCGATATCTCTGAATGGCGATATCGCAAGCCGAGTATATCCAGGCGATGTGCCGACACGCGCCGGACAATCGGCGCATGACCCACCGCCCCCCCGACTCGCCGGTGCTCGACGCGACGGCGCGGTTTCGCGTGCAGATCAAGCACGCCGTCGCGATCGGCCCGGGCAAGGCCGACGTGCTGCAAGGCATCGCCGAGACCGGTTCGATCGCCGAGGCCGGGAGGCGCATGGGCATGAGCTACCAGCGCGTGTGGTCGCTGGTGCAGGCGATGAACCGCGACTTCGTCGCGCCGCTGGTGGTCAAGCGGCGCGGCGGCGCCGCCGGCGGCGGTGCCACGCTGACGCCCAACGGCGCCCGGGTGCTGGCGCTGTACCGCGCGATCGAGGCCGACGCGCAGCGCGCGGTGCGCCGTCGACTGCCGCAGCTGCAGGCGCTGCTGCGCGACGTCGACGACTGACCTCCAGCGCCTGCCGGCGATGCCCCTCAACCGCCGGCAGGCGTGCGTCGCTTGATGCGATCGAGCACCGGCCTGAACTGCGCGTGGTGGCAGTGATCGAGCCACTCGAAGGCCACCATCTCGGGGGCGACGAGCACCGCGCCGGCGTGGCTCAAACGTTGCAGTGCGAGCGCGCGGTCGGCGGCGAAGCGCGAGCCGCAGGCGTCGGCGACGACGAAGGTCTCGAAGCCGTGGCGGCGCAGTCCCAGCGCGGTCTGCAGCAGGCACACGTGCGCCTCGCAGCCGGCGACGACGACCTGCGTCGCGCCGGGCCGGGCAGCGCGCAGCGCGTCGACGAGGCCGTCGCGGCACGCGTCGAAGTGCGTCTTCGCGACGACGGTGTCGCAGCGCGTGTGCACCGCGTCGACGTTGTCGCCGAGCCGCTGCGGGTTCTGCGCCGTGCCCAGCACCGGCACGCCGAGCCGCCGCGCGACGTCGGCCACGAACACCGCCTCGGCGAGCACCGCGTCGGCACGGTCGATCGCCGGCATGAGCCGCTGCTGGTAGTCGACCAGCACCAGGGCACCGCGGTCGGCGTGCATCGCGTTCATCGGCGGGGCTCCATGCCGGGGACTATACGATCGCCCGCGGCGCGCGCCGACGCGCGCCGGCCATCGGGTGCGGCTATCGCGGCGATCGGCGCGGCGGCCTGCACCGCGGCGCGCGTTCGGGGACAATCGCGGCATGCTGCAGCAACGCACGCTCAAGTCGATCACGCGCGCCGTCGGGCTCGGCGTGCACGGCGGCCACAAGGTCGAGCTGACCCTGCGCCCGGCGGCGGCCGACACCGGCTTCGTGTTCCGCCGCGTCGACCTGCCGCAGCCGGTGGACATCGCGGTGAACGCGCAGGCGGTGTGCGACACGCGCATGGCCTCGACCATCAGTCCCGGCGGCGACCCCGGCGCGCCGAAGGTGCAGACCATCGAGCACCTGATGTCGGCGTGCGCGGGGCTGGGCATCGACAACCTGATCGTCGACATCGCCGGCGACGAGGTCCCGATCCTCGACGGCTCGGCCGCCAGCTTCGTGTTCCTGCTGCAAAGCGCCGGCATCGAACTGCAGAACGCGCCGAAGCGCTTCGTCGAGGTCACGCGTGCGGTCGAGGTGCGCGAGGGCGAGGGCGCGTCGCTGAAGTGGGCGCGCCTCGAGCCGTACCGCGGCTACAAGCTCAGCTTCGCGATCGAGTTCAACCACCCGGCCGTCAACGCCACCGGGCAGCAGGTGACGTTCGACTTCGCCACCGGCGACTACCGGCGCGACATCGCGCGTGCGCGCACCTTCGGCTTCACCCGCGACGTCGAGACGATGCGCGCGCGCGGCCTGGGGCTGGGCGGCAGCATGGACAACGTGATCGTCGTCGACGACTACCGGGTGCTCAACGCCGAGGGGCTGCGCTACGGCGACGAGTTCGTCAAGCACAAGATCCTCGACGCGATCGGCGACCTGCGCATCGGCGGCAACCTGATCGGCGCGTACAGCGCGTTCCGCAGCGGCCACGCGCTGAACAACCGCCTGCTGCGCACGCTGCTGGCCGACGCCGGCGCGTTCCGCATCGTCACCTTCGACGACGAGAAGCTCGCGCCGGCCGGTTTCGCGCGGCCCGCCGCGGCCTGGTGATCGGCCGCGCCCGGTGCCCGGCATGCTGTTGTTCCGGCTGGTGTTCGGCCTGCTGCTGGCAGCCGGGCTGTTCAGCTTCGCGATGTACGTGGCCACCGGCGACGCGCGCTGGCGCCGCCGCGGCATCGTGATCGTCAAGTGGACCGTGATCGCCGGGCTGGGCTTCTTCGCGGTGATCGCGCTCGAGCGCCTGACGCCGCTGCTGTAGCTCGCGCTCAGCCCTTGCGCGGCGGCGCGCCGGGGTCGGGCTTGGCCGCGTCACCCGGCTTGGCGTCGCCGATGACGCCCTTGAGCGGGCAGACCTTGAACGCCGGGCAGGACTTGCAGCCGGCGACGATCGCGATCGGGCACAGGGTCATCACACGCTCCCGGAAAGCGGCCCACGGCCGCCGGCGCAGTGTGCGCCGGGTCGCGCGGCGCCGCAATGGCGGCCTGGCGGCGCGCCGTCAGTAGCTGCGCCCGCGCTTGTACTGCGCGCGCGTGTGCCGCTGGCGCACCGCGCCGCGCTCGATCGCGGCGAACGTGCGTGACGCGTGCGAGTGGGTGATCGCCAGTCCGAGCGCGTCGGCCGCGTCGCGCCCGGGCAGGCCGGGCAGCGCGAGCAGGCGCTGCACCATGGCCTGCACCTGCTCCTTGCGTGCCTGGCCGTGGCCGACGACGGCCTTCTTCATCTGCAGCGCGGTGTACTCGCTGACCGCGAGCCCCGAGGCGACCAGCGCGGCCAGCGCCGCGCCGCGCGCCTGCCCCAGCAGCAGCGTGCTCTGCGGGTTGACGTTGACGAACACGATCTCGACCGACGCGCACGCCGGGCGCCAGCGCTCGACGACCTCGCCCAGTCCGTCGAAGATGATCTTCAGCCGCGCGGGCAGGTCGCCGGTGGCCGCCTCGGCGGTGCTGATGGTGCCGCTGGCCACGTAGCGCAGTCGCGGCCCGTCGGCGTCGACGAGGCCGAAGCCGGTCGTGCGCAGTCCGGGGTCGATGCCGAGAATGCGAAGCGTCATGCGCAGCTCCGCGCTGTCGCGAAGGCACGAGGGCTTCGGCGCAGGGTCGTGTCGGCGCCCCCCGGCGCGACGCCGCGCAGCGTGGGGCCGCAGCCACGGCCCGTCGTGCGCCGTCCGGGGTCGACGCCGGGAAGTCGCAGCGTCATGCCGCGAAGTACCAACGCACCGAGTGGAAGAACACCGGCGCGGCGAAACACAGTGCGGCGACGCGGTCGAGCAGGCCCACGGCGCCGGTCACCGACGCGGTGTTGCCCCAGTGGCGCACGCCGGCGTCGCGCTTGAGCGCTTCCATCACCAACTGCCCCAGCGTGCCGCTGCCCGCGGCGATGAACGCCATCGCGAAGGCCTGGCCGGTGGCGAACGGCGTGATCCACGCCAGCGCGGCGCCGACCGCGCCGCCGGCAAAGGCGCCGACGGCCCACGCGCGCAGCGAGAAGCTGCGGCTGATGCGTCGCGCCAGCGGGCGCCGCCGCAGCCAGGCGCCGGCGGCGTCCTGCGCGAGCTGCGCGGTGCCCGAGGCGACGACGAGGAAGAACAGCAGGAACGCGCCGCCGCCGACGTTGCCGGGCAGGTCGAGCAGCAGCAGCGCCGGCGCGTGGCTCAACCCGTAGACCGTCACCATCAGCCCCCACTGCAGCTTGGCGTTGCGCTCGAGGAAGCGCTGCGGGTCGCCCGACAGCGCGCTGACCACCGGCAGCGAGAGGAACACGTACACCGGCACGAACACCGCGAACAGGTCGAAGCGGCGCTGCTCGACGATCAGGTACTGCAGCGGCAGCACGACGAAGAACGCAAGCACCAGGCTGCGGTGGTCGGCACGGCGCGTGTGCATCAGCGTGACGAACTCGCGCAGCGCGAGGAACGAGACGACGCCGAACAGCAGCGTCGCGCCGACCGCGCCGGCGACCCACGCGGCCCAGAACACCGTCGCGCCGGCCCACACCGCCCACAGCTCGCGTTTGGTGGCGGCAAGTCGCCGCTCGCCGGCGGCGTCGCGCTCGCGCATGCCGGCCAGTGCGAGCGCCGCCGACGCCAGCAGCAGCGCGCCGAACAGCAGCACGAACAGCAGCGCGACGCGCTGGTCGATGGCGAGCTCGCGCAGTGCGGCCATCACGCCGGCGCCCTCGGCCGCAGCGCGACGACGGCGTCGCGCGCGCGCTCCAGGAACGCGCGCTTGTCCTCGCCCGGTTCGAGCCGCATCGGCGCGCCGAAGGTCACCGTGCACAGCACGGGCACGGGCACCACCTCGCCCTTGGGCATGACGCGCTGCACGTTGTCGATCCACGCCGGCACCAGCTGCACGTCGGGGAAGCGCTCGGCCAGGTGGAACAGCCCGCTCTTGAACGGCTGCGGCAGCTCGTGGTGGCCGCGCGTGCCTTCGGGGAAGATGACCAGCGAATCGCCCTGTTCGAGCGCCTCGACCAGCGGCCCGAGCGGGTCCTGGTCGTCGCTGCGCTGGCGGTCGACGTACACCGCGTTGAACACCTCGCGCGTCAGCCAGTGCTTGAAGCGCCCGCCGGTCCAGTAGTCCTTCGCGGCGATCGGGCGCGTGCGCGTGCGCAGCTCGCGCGGCAGCGCGGCCCAGATCAGCACCCAGTCGAGGTGGCTCTGGTGGTTGGCGAAGTAGATGCGCTGCAGCGCCTCGGGCGGGCAGCCTTTCCAGTGCCCCTGCGCGCCGGTCACGAGGCGCGCGACGGTGGCCAGCAGCAGCCCCATCAGGTTGGCGGCGAGCGACATGCGGCGATGCTACCCGGCACGCACGCCGCGCCGGCGTACAGTCCGGGCGCATCGGCCTCGCCGCGCTGGGAGCACCCATGATCCGCATCGTCCGCCTCGGCACGCCGCGCCACGACGGCGAGGGCCTGCGCATCGGCACCGTGCGGCGCCCGCCGCGCGGCGTGCCAAAGGCCGAGTTCGCCGCACGCGACTGGTACGACGTCTGGTACCCCAACCTCGCGCCCAGCGTCGAGACGATGCACATCGGCCGCCACGCTGCCGACGATCGCGAGTGGACCCGGTTCGCGCGCCGCTATCGCCAGGAGATGGCCGCGCCCGACGCGTCGCGCTCGCTGGACCTGCTCGCCGCGCTGTCGCACGCGACGAACTTCTCGGTGGGCTGCTACTGCGAGGATGCGTCGCGCTGCCACCGCTCGATCCTCGCGGCGCTGCTGAAGGAGCGCGGCGCGGCGGTTGCCGACTGACCCCCGCCGTGCCTCACCACGGGGCGTCACGCCCCGGGGACGCCACGCCTTCGAACGGCCCGCGC
>NZ_DAOKZA010000053.1:0-24243 GCF_035325925.1 Azohydromonas sp.
GCCGACCTGATCCGCCAGAACGCGGTGCTGAATGCGATCAACGACACCAGCAACATCATCGGTCAGAAGGTGAACGACCCGGCGGCCATGGTGCTGGCCGTCGGGCGGGCGCAGTCCGTGGCGCAGCAGAACGCGGCCTGGCTGAACGCCGGCAAGGTCGCCGAGCAGGCGCTGCCGGTGTTCCGCAACGTGATCGAGGCCATCACCTACGCGCTGTTCCCCCTTCTCGTCCTGCTGATGCTGCTGACCAGCGGGCGCGAGACCATGCTGGCCTTCAAGGGCTACGCCGCGGTGCTGATCTGGATCCAGCTCTGGCCGCCGCTGTATGCCGTGCTCAACTACATGGCATCGATCTACGCCGCCTACGACCTCGCGGCGGCGGCTGACCTCGGCAGCGGCGCCAAGGCCCTGTCGCTGCAGACGGCATCGACGATCTACTCGCGGGCGATTTCCGGCGAGGCCGTGGTCGGCTACCTGGCCATCAGCATCCCCTTCATCGCCTGGGCGGCGCTCAAGCGGATGGAGACCTTCGGCACCGCGCTGGTGGGCGGTCTCTCGGGCCTGCAGTCGATGGTGGCCGGGGCCACGGCGGGTGCCGCCGCCGGCAACCTGAGCATGGGCAATGTCTCGATGGACCAGATCCGGCTCGCGCCGAACCGGACGTCCGCGTTCATGAGCAACTGGCAGAACGACATCAGCGGCAACACCTTCTCGTCGAACATGCTGACCGGCCGGACCGCCGTCAGCCTGCTGCGCAACCAGGGCTACGCGTCCCGGGTCGTCTCGATGCGCGTGAGCGAGCAGGATGTCCAGGACGCCAGCCGCCAGGTCGACGCAGCCCGAAGCGAGGCGGTCGCCGCCAGCACCGAACGTTCGGCGGTGCTGTCAGAGGCATTCACCAAGGGCTTGGCAAAGCTGAAGTCATCGCGAAGCAGCACGGGGTCGACATCCAGCAGCTTCGAGCAGTTGGGGCAGACGCTGAATCGGCTGGACCAGATCACGCGGAGCGTCGCCGACAGCACTGGCATGTCTCAGTCGCAAGTTGCAAACATTGCCTTCGGCGCAGCCGCACACCTGGGACTGAGCACCGCAGTCGCTGGCGGAAAGCTCAATGCCACAGCAGACAAGAGCTACTTGTCGGGCCTGACAGCGCAGGAGCAGAAGGTGCTCGGCAGCATGACCAGCGAGCAACTCAGCGAGTTCAAGCAGTTCGGCGATCGGGTGTCCAGAGATTCGAGCTTCTCTACTGCGGTTGCGGCCGACGCACGTGAAGCCACGGAGATCGCGTCACGCATCAATTCATCTGCCACCCGGACCACCCGTGCTGAAGCTGCGCTGGCGCAAAGAACCAGCTACTCCGAACGGCTGGCCACTGCGCTTGAGAGGGGCGAAGTCATCTCCATTGACCTGGCCCAGGATCCACATAACCTCGCCATGTTCACCCGCTACGCTGAGCAGTACGGCGGCACCAGTGCGGCGGCGCAAGCTCTCTTCGAAGCCGAACTCGCACGTCGAGCCCTCGGGCCGAATCGAACATTCACGGATGGGACTGGCGTACCAGTGACGTTCGGGTCACTCCCTCCCGAGCATCTTCGCCAGTCGGCAATCGTGGACTCGACGGTCGACGTACCCGGCATGCGCAAAGACTCTGATGCCGCCGTCAGGAGAACTCGCGGGAATCCATCGCCACCAACTGCACCCGCCGAGTCGCCGGAGCTCCGCCGAGATCAAATGCGAACTGAGGCGACGGCGCTTCGGCAACGCGCTGGAGCGCAGGCAGATCAGCTCGGTCGAAACATCGAAGCCGACCGAGCCGAAGACGGCACCCTCGTGCCGCGTAGGTCCTTGCTGAAGCAATCCGCCAAGCAGGTTGGCAAAGATGCCGCGACCACGGCCGAGAGCGCAGTTGATGCAGTCAAGGACCTCCTGAAGCGGAAGTAGTCAGGACAGCCGATCGGGATCGAACATGTGCTTGTCCGGATCGCCATCGGAAGGCTTCATGAAGGGCGGATGACCGCGGTCGCGCCAATAGTTGGCCGACAACGATCGTGGGGATGTCGATCCTGACGTGTCGATTGGCTCGTCGGTCAACTGACGGCGCTCAGCCCCCTCACGTCGACGAGCCAGAAAGGCCGCCACGGGCAGCGCGAAGAGAACTCCGACGAACGCCATCGTCACCTTCGTAGAGGTGTCATCGCCCGCCGCGGCGATCACGCCGACCACCGCGCCGAGAGCGACAACTGCAGCAAACAGGACCAGTCGCATGAGCGCCACCAAAGCTGTTAGCCATCGAAGTGTCGGACATTCTCTGGAGTGGCGCGGATACAAACGGTTCGTCGCTGCCAACGAGTACGGGCATCTTGGGCCATGGCTTCGTCCGCGAAGCCCCCTCCCTACACGATGCGCTATGGACCCTATGCGGCTTGCGCTGGGCGCTCTGCTGGGTGCCTCTGCCTGAGTTCGTCCAAGTAGTCCGCCCAAGCCTTCATCATGTCGCGCCGCTGCTCGATGAACTCCGCCCTGTCGTAGGCAGCGCCCAGCGGGCCGGACTTCCCATGTGCCAGCTGGGCCTCGATCACGTCCGGCGCCACGTTGAGTCGCTCCACCATCACGGTACGGGCCATCGCCCGGAATCCATGGGGAGTCATCGTCTCGTTGTCGAAGCCCAACCGGCGCAGGGCAACACGCACCGTGTTCTCACTCATCGGCCGCTTGGCACTGATCAGGGACGGAAACACGTATCGCCCTCGGCCGGTCAGCGGCATCAGGTCCTTCAGAGCGTCCACAGCCTGGCTGGCGAGCGGAACCAGATGCGGTCTTCCGTTGATCTTCTCCCGCTTTGTCCGCTTCATCTTGGCGGAGGGTATCGCCCACATCCTTCCCTCGAGATCCAGTTCAGCCCACTCCATCTGCCGGATGTTCCCTGGCCGCTGGAAGAGCAGCGCCGACAGAAGCAGTGCCGCCCGGGTGACGGGGTGACCGTGGTAGCCGTCGATCGCGCGCATCAAGTCGCCGACCTGATCGGGCTCGACGATCGCCGAGACGTGCCTGGTCAGCACCGGCTTCAGTGCGCCGCGCAGATCGGACGCGGGACTGCGCTCACAACGTCCGGTGGCCACGCCGTATCGAAACACCTGCCCGCAGGCTTCCAGCAGGGAGTGAGGTAGTTCGCGCGTGCCACGTGCCTCGACCCGCCGCAGCGTCTGCAGCAGCATCGGTGCGCCGATCTGGGACAGCGGAAGCTTGCCCAGCCAGGGAAAGATGTCCTTCTCGAGGCGCTCCATCCAGCGCTTGGCGTAGTGATCGCTCCAGCCGACCTTCTTGGTCGCGTGGAACTCGCGCGCGGTCACCTCGAAGCTGGCGTTGGCGTCGAACCGGGAACTGAGACGGTCGACCTGCCTTGCGAGCACCGGGTCGATGCCTGATTGGTGTTGCTTCCGCGCATCGTCTCGAGCGGCCCGAGCATCCTTGAGGCTGACCTCAGGGTAGCAACCCAAGGAGAGGCGCTTCTCTTTTCCGTCGAAGTAGTACTTCCAGAACCAGCGCTTGGACCCGGCGCCGGCAACTTCGAGGTAGAGACCACCTGAATCGGTCGCCCGTGCGCGGGCTTTGCCCTCTGGGCAGATCGCGTTCTTGCACTGCTTGTCGGTGAGCATAGGGGAACAAAGCTCCAAATGGCATGACGAACGCCATTTGTTCCCCTACATGTTCCCCTACTTGCGCTGCGCTGCCGTGGGACGGCAGGAACCTTCCTGACTCAAGCGACCGGCTAAGTCGTTGATTTGGCGGGAAGTTCGGTCCGGCATGGGACCTGATGAAACGCTGGGATGGGGTGGCTGATGGGACTCGAACCCACGACGACCAGAATCACAATCTGGGACTCTACCAACTGAGCTACAGCCACCGCAGAGCGCGAGATTATAGACGCCCGGGCGTCGCGCCGGGTGCTCAGCGCGCCGGTGCCGACGCCGCGTCGGCGGCCGCCTTCACGTCGACCTTCTGCCGGCGCTTGAGCGCCTCGTAGTACGCCTGCGCCTCGGCCGCGGCCCAGGCCTGCGCATAGCGCGGCTGCAACTGCGCGCGCTGCGGCGCGTCGGCCGCAGGCGGTTGCACCGAGACCAGCCGCACCACCGCGTAGCCCTGCGTGCCCAGGTCGACGCCCATCACCGCCGGCAGCGACTTGGTGTCGGCGCGCAGCACCGCGTCGACGACCTCGCGCGCCTGCCCGCGCGGGTCGTCGCGCGAGACCGTGACCGGGGCCGGCAGCCCGGCGGTGCTCCCGCCCTTGAGCGCCTCGACGCGCGCCTCGCCCTCCTTGCGCGCCAGCGCAGCGGCCTGCTGCGCCACGACGCGCTCGCGCACCTGCGCGCGCACCTCGTCGAGCGGGCGCAGGCGCTGCGGTTCGTGCTGCAGCACGCGCGCGGCGACCAGCTGGCTCGGACCCGTTTCGATGGCGTCGGTGTTGCGCTTGGTGCGCAGCGACTCGGCGGCGAACACCGCCTCGAGCAGCGACGCCGAGGCCAGCGGCCCGGTCGCGCCGGGTGCCGGGGTGCGCTGCACGGTGGCGGTCTGGCGCTGCAGGCCGAGCTTGTCGATGACCGGCTGCAGCGTGTCGGGCTGCTCGTAGACGGTGTTGCTGAACTGCTCCGCCACCTCGGCGTACCTGCGCTGGGCGAGTTGGCGGCGCACCTCATCGGCGATCTCGGCGCGTACGCTGTCGAACGGGCGGCGTTCGCCGCCGCGCACCGCTTCGAGGCGGATCACGTGGTAGCCGAAGTCGGTCTCGACCACCGGGCTGATCTCGCCCGGTTTCATCGCGTAGACCGCGTCCTCGAACGGCTTGACCATCGCGCCGCGGCCGAAGAAGTCGAGGTCACCGCCGGCGGCTGCCGACCCCGGGTCGTCGGACTGCGTGCGCGCGATCTCGGCAAACCGCGCGGGGTTGGCACGCACCTCGGCGAGGATCGTCTCGGCCTTGGCCTTGGCCTTCGCACGCGCGTCGGCACCGGCGTCGCGGTCGGCCTTGACGAGGATGTGGCTGGCACGGCGCTGCTCGGCCTGCGTGTAGCGCGCGGCGTTCTCCTCGTAGTAGCGGCGCAGGTCCTCCTCGGCGACGGTCAGGTCGCGCGCCAGCGTCTGCACGTCGAGCACCACGTACTCGATCTGCGCCTGCTCGGGGGCACGGAAGCGCTCCTGGTGGGCCGGGTCGTTGTAGTACGCGGCCAGATCGTCGTCGCTGGGGTTCACGCGCGCCACGTAGTCGTCGGCGGCGAAGGTCTGCACCTGCACCTCGCGACGCTCGAGCAGCGCGTCGAGCGCCAGCCGAGCGGCCTGCGCCGCCGGCGTCGGCGTCGCGGCGACGCCGTCGACCACCTGCTGCAGCGTCAGGTCGTAGCGCAGCCTGCTCTCGAACTGCTCGACGCTCATGCCCTGCGCGGACAGCAGGTCGCGGTTGATGCGCCCGTCGGCCTGGCGCAGGAACGCCAGCTGCGGATCGTTGACGAAGCTGCGCTGCAACCGCTCGTCGGTGGTCACCAGGTGCAGCTGCTCGGCGGTGCGGCGCAGCACCTCGTCGCGGATCAGGCCGTCGAGCGTCTCCTGCTTGAGCTGCGCGCTGTCGAGCAGCCGCGGGTCGAGCCCGGGCATCTGGCGGCGCAACTGCTCGGCGCGGCGCTGGTGCGCGGCGTCCCACTCGGCCTGCGTGATCTTGCGCCCGCCGACGGTGGCCACCGTGCGGTTGGACGGGTCGTTGAACTGGGTGTAGCCCTGCACCCCGAAGAACACGAACGACGGGATGATCAGGATCACCAGCACGAACAGCAGCAGGCGGGTGTGGGAACGGATGAACTCGAACATGGACGACCTCGGCGGCGGACACGGCATGCCCTGCCAGAGACGTGAAAGGCGAACCGGAGTTCGCCTCGACGACGTGCGCGCGCGGCCCGGCGGCGCGTGCCTCGATGCCGTTGCGCGGGCATCGACGATGCTTCATTCTAGCCGCCACGCGGCACGCGGCCAGCGGCGGCGGCCCGGCGCGCGACGGCGCGTGCAGATGGTGGGTGCTGACGGGCTCGAACCGCCGACCTACGCCTTGTAAGGGCGCCGCTCTACCGACTGAGCTAAGCACCCGCTGCGCCCTCGCGCGCCACTTCGGTGGGCCGCGATCGCCGCACCCGCTCCGGCGGTGCAGCCGACTGCCGGCCACCGACGCGCGCCCGGTGTCGCCGGTGTCGAGCAGACGCGCCCCCGCGGCACGCCGCAAGCGAAAGCTACTTTATAGCGTCCTTCAGCGCCTTGCCCGGGCGGAACTTCGGCACCTTCGCCGCCTTGATCTTGATCGTCGCGCCGGTGCGGGGGTTGCGGCCGCTGCGCGCGGCGCGCTTGGTCACCGAGAACGTGCCGAAGCCGACCAGCGACACCGAGTTGCCCTTCTTCAGCGTCCCCTTCACGCCGCCGATCACCGCTTCCAGCGCTCGCGTCGCCGCGGCCTTCGAGATGTCAGCCTGCTTGGCGATGTGATCGATCAGTTCAGCCTTGTTCACGAAGTTGCCCCCTCAGAAGGTCTCTCGTTGCTGGCATCGCGACGGGTGCGGCGGCCACAGTGGCCGCCCCGGGACCGAGGCGACGATTACAGTCCGCTGCGCCGAACGGTGTCAAGCGCGGGACGCGGATTCTAAGCGCGCACCAGCCCGCGCGAACGCGGGTCGGGCGCGCTGCGGGAACTCCCTGTGCGCCCGCCGCGGCGATGCGTGCAGCGCTGCACGTTAAAGCGCCTGTTCGACCGCGTGGCCGACGTCGGCGGTGCGCGCGCTGCCGCCGATGTCGGGCGTGCGCGGCGCACCGCTGGCGGGGTCGAGCACGCGCTCGATGGCGCGCACGATCGCGTCGTGCGCGTCGCGGTGACCGAGGAAGTCGAGCATCAGCGCGGCGGTCCAGATCTGGCCGATCGGGTTCGCGATGCCGCGCCCCGCGATGTCGGGCGCCGATCCGTGCACCGGCTCGAACAGGCTCGGCCACCTCCGCGTCGGATTGATGTTCGCCGACGGCGCGATGCCGATCGTGCCGGTGCACGCCGGGCCGAGATCCGACAGGATGTCGCCGAACAGGTTGCTGGCCACCACCACGTCGAACTGCTGCGGCCGCTGCACGAAGTGCGCGGTGAGGATGTCGATGTGGTAGCGCTCGACGCTGACCTGCGGATAGCGCCGCGCCATCGCGTCGACGCGCTCGTCCCAGTACGGCATCGTGATCGCGATGCCGTTGCTCTTCGTCGCCGAGGCCAGCTTGCGCCGCGGTCGCTTCATCGCCTCGTCGAAGGCGTACTGCAGCACGCGGTCGACGCCGACGCGCGACATCACCGTCTCCTGGATCACGATCTCGCGCTCGGTGCCCTCGTACATGCGCCCGCCGACGCTCGAGTACTCGCCCTCGGTGTTCTCGCGCACGATCAGCATGTCGATGTCGCCGGGCGCGAGCGGCTGGCCGTGCCGGTCGACCAGCGGCGAGCGGATGCCCGGCATCAGTCGCGCCGGCCGCAGGTTGACGTAGAGGTCGAACTCGCGGCGCATCTTCAGCAGCGAACCCCACAGCGACACGTGGTCGGGCACGCTGGCCGGCCAGCCGACGGCGCCGAAGAAGATCGCGTCGAAGCCCGCGAGCCGGTCCTTCCAGTCGTCGGGCATCATCTGCCCGTGCTTGGCGTACCAGGCGCAGCTCGCGAAGTCGAAGTGCTCGAGCTGCAGCGCGATGCCGAAGCGCCGCGCCGCCGCGTCGAGCACGCGCAGCCCCTCGGGCACCACCTCCTGGCCGATGCCGTCGCCGGCGATCACGGCGATGCGGTGCGTGCTCATGCGGACTTCTCCCTTCGGGCGACCGGCTCGCGCACCACCAGCGCGACGCCGACCGCGGTCAATGCGATGCCGGCCAGCACCGGCAGGCCCAGCGCCTCGTCGAACAGCCACCACGCCAGCAGCGCGGTGCACGGCGGCACCAGGTACATCAGGCTCGCGACACGCGTGGCCGCGCCGCGCTGGATCAGCAGGTACAGCAGCGAGCTGCCACCGAGCGTGAGCACGAGCACCGACCAGGCCATCGCGCCGATCAGCTCGGGGTGCGGCACCACCGGCTCGGCCTCGAGCAGGGCCAGCGGCGCCGTCACGACGAACGCGGCGACGAGCTGGATCGTGTTCGCGGTGCGCACGTCGCACGGCGCGACGAAACGCTTCTGGTACAGCGTGCCGGCGGTGATCGACGCCAGCGCCAGCAGCGACAGCGCGAGGTTCGGCGGCGTGACCTCGCCGAGGCCGAACTTGCGCCCGACCACCAGCACCAGCCCGGCGAGCCCCAGCCCCAGCCCCAGCCACTGCCGCGCGCTGACGCGGTGCTCGTGAGCGGCGCCACCCAGCGTCAGCGACACCCACAGCGCGGTCAGCACCGGTTGCAGCCCGACGATCAGCGACACCGTGCCGGCCGGAATGCCGGCCTTCACCGCGGCCCACACGCCGCCGAGGTAGCCGGCGTGCATCAGCGCGCCGGTGACGCCCAGGTGCAGCCACTGTGCCGGCTCGCGCGGCCACGCCGGCTTCGCCCACGCGATCCACACCGCGAACGCGCCCACCGACAGCGCGTAGCGCCACGCGAGGAACGACAGCGGCGGCGCGTGCGGCATGCCGTAGCGCGCGACGACGAAGCCGGTGCTCCAGATCAGCACGAACACCGCCGGCATCGCGCGCAGCAGCACGGCGTCGCTCGGCGAGCCGTTCACCGGACCTTGGCGCGGATCTCGGGCAGCGCCTTGCGCAGGTAGTAGGCCATCGACCACACCGTGAGCACCGCGGCGATCCAGATCAGCGCCGTGCCCCACAGCCGCGTGTCGACCACGCGCAGCACGGCGCCGTCGTACAGCAGGAACGGGATCGCCGTCATCTGCGCCGCGGTCTTGAGCTTGCCCAGCATGTGCACCGCGACGCTGCGGCTCGCGCCGATCTGCGCCATCCACTCGCGCAGCGCCGAGATCGCGATCTCGCGTCCGATGATGATCAGCGCAACGAACACGTCGACGCGGTCGAGATCGACCAGCACCAGCAGCGACGCGCAGACGAGGAACTTGTCGGCCACCGGGTCGAGGAAGGCGCCGAACGACGAGGTCTGATTCAGCCGCCGCGCCAGCCAGCCGTCGAGCCAGTCGGTGAGCGCGAACACGACGAACATCACCGTCGCGATCAGGTTGCACGTCGCGCGGTCGAACGGCAGGTAGAACACGCCGACGATCAGCGGGATCGCGACGATGCGCGCCCAGGTCAGCAGCGTCGGCAGGGTGAGGAACATGGCGGGCCCATTCTGCCGGACGGCGGTGCGACGGCGTGCGTCATCGGTCGAGCGTGCGCGGCTTGAAGCGGCGGTCGTCGTCGAACAGGAACACTTCGACGAAGCTCCACGGCCGCGGCAGGTGCGCCACCTCGCCGAACGGCGCCGCGCGCCGCACCGCGTCGATCGCCAGCTGCACCGTGTCCTTGGCCTGGCGCGGCTCGCGCAGCACCTTGATGCGGCGCACGCTGCCATCGGCGTTCAGCTCGACCTCGAGCACGGGAATCGCCAGCAGCGGGTCGGGCACCGCACCGCCGTAGGTCAGCGTCGGGTTCGCCGCCACCAGCCGCTGCGCGGCGTTCCACCTGTACTCGTCCCAGTGTCGCGCACGCGCCGGCGCCGGCAGCGAAGGCGGCGCCACCGACGGCGGCGCCGGCCGCTGCGGCAGCGGCGGCGCGGTCGGCAGCGGCGGGCGCGTCGGCGCGCAACCGGCCAGCACCAGCGCGGCGAGGCAGGCCAGCGCGCGCGTGCGGCGGGCGCCGTGCACGGGCCGGCGCGGTGACGGCGCATCAGTGCAACGCACGGTAGATCTCCTCGGCCAGTTCCTTCGAGATGCCGTCGACGCTGGCCAGGTCGTCTACGCTCGCGCCGGCCACGCCGCGCACGCCGCCGAAGCGCTGCAGCAGGCGCGCGCGCTTCTTCGGCCCGACGCCGGCGATGTCCTCGAGCCGGCTCGCGCCGGTGCGCACGCGCGCGCGCTTCGCGCGCATGCCGGTGATCGCGAAGCGGTGCGCCTCGTCGCGGATCTGCGCCACCAGCATCAGCGCCGCCGAGTCGGCGCCGAGCCAGACCTTGTGGCGGCCGTCGGCGAACACCAGCTCCTCGAGGCCCACCTTGCGTCCCTCGCCCTTCTCGACACCGACGATCAGCGACAGGTCCAGGCCGAGCTCCTCGAACACCTCGCGCGCCACCGCCACCTGACCCTTGCCGCCGTCGATCAGCACGACGTCGGGCATCGCCGCGCTGCCGGCGGCCACGCCCTCGGCGAGCTTGGCGTAGCGACGCGTCAGCACCTGGCGCATCGCCGCGTAGTCGTCGCCGCCGGCGATGCCCTCGACGTTGTAGCGGCGGTACTGCGCCGGCTGCATCTGGTGCTGCTGGTAGACGACGCAGCTGGCCTGCGTCGCCTCGCCGGCGGTGTGGCTGACGTCGAAGCACTCGATGCGCAGCGCGTCGAGGTCGGGCACGTCGAGCGCCAGCGCGTCGGCCAGCGCGCGCGTGCGCTCGCGCTGCGAACCTTCTTCGGACAGCAGCCGCGCCAGCGCGATGTCGGCGCCCTTGGCCGCCATCTCGAGCCAGATCCGCCGCTGCTCGCGCGGCTGGTGCTGCGCGACGACCTTCACGCCGGCCTGCGCGCCCAGCGCATCGACCAGGGCCTTGTCGACCGCGTGGCTGGTGACCAGCGACGGCGGCACCGGCTGCCCCAGGTAGTGCTGCGCGACGAAGGCGTCGAGCACCAGCGCTTCGGGCGAGGCGATGCGTCCGGCCTCGTCGTCGCCGAACGCGGCGGCGTCGTCGACATGGGTCGGGAAGTAGGCGCGGTCGCCGAGGTGGCGTCCGCCGCGCACCATCGCCAGGTTCACGCAGGCGCGCCCGCCGCGCACGACGACGGCCAGCACGTCGACGTCCTTGTCCGCGGCGCTCAGGCTGCTCGCCTCGACCGCCTGCTGGTGCAGCACGCGCGACAGCGCGCCGATCTGGTTGCGCAGCTCGGCCGCCTGCTCGAACTCGAGCACCTCGGCGTGCGCCATCATGCGCGACTGCAGCTCGTCGAGCACCTCCTGCGTCTGCCCGAGCAGGAAGCGTTCGGCGGCGGCGACGTCGCGCGCGTAGTCGCCCGGCGAGACGAAACCGACGCAGGGCGCCGAGCAGCGGCGGATCTGGTACAGCAGGCACGGCCGCGAGCGGTTGGCGAACACGGTGTCCTCGCAGGTGCGCAGGCGGAACACCTTCTGCAGCAACTGGATCGACTCCTTCACCGCCCATGCGTTCGGGTACGGGCCGAAGTAGCGGTGCCGGCGATCGACCGCGCCGCGGTAGTAGGCCACGCGCGGGAATCGCTGCGCTGGCGGCGCGTCGGCGGCGTCAGCCGGCTTCGCGCCGGTGATCTTCAGGTACGGGTAGCTCTTGTCGTCGCGGAACAGGATGTTGAACCGCGGGTCGAGCGCCTTGATCAGGTTGTTCTCGAGCAGCAGCGCCTCGGCCTCGCTGCGCACCACGGTCGTCTCCAGGCGCGCGATCTTCGACACCATGTGCCCGATGCGCGTGCCGCCGTGGTCCTTGTGGAAGTAGCTGCCGACGCGCTTCTTCAGGTTGCGCGCCTTGCCGACGTAGAGCACCGCGCCGGCGGCGTCGAAGAACCGGTACACGCCCGGCAGGTGCGGCAGCTTCGCGACTTCGCCGAGCAACCGGTCGCGCGCGGCCGTGCGTGCCGTGCCGGCGCGGGCCTCGGTGTCGCTGTCGGCCGTGTCGTCCATCGCCGCCGCATTGTCGTCGCTTCGATAATCGGCCGATGCACGCGCCGCACTGGGACCTGTTCTGCCGCGTGGTCGACAACTTCGGCGACATCGGCGTGTGCTGGCGACTCGCCGCCGACCTGGCCTCGCGCGGCCGGCCGGTGCGGCTGTGGGCCGACGACGCGTCGGCGCTGGCCTGGATGGCGCCGGCCGGCGCCGCCGGCGTCGACGTGCACCCGTGGAACGACAGCGCCGGCGCCACGCCGGGCGACGTGGTCATCGAGGCCTTCGGCTGCGACCCGCCCGCGGCATTCGTCGCGCGCATGGCGCGGCGCACGACGCCGCCGACCTGGCTCAACCTCGAGTACCTCAGCGCCGAGGCCTGGGTCGAGCGCTGCCACGGCCTGCCGTCGCCGCAGCTCGCGGGGCCGGGGCGTGGTCTGGTCAAGCACTTCTTCTATCCGGGCTTCACGCCGCGAACCGGTGGCCTGCTGCGCGAACACGACCTGATGGCGCGCCGCGCCGCGTTCGACCGCGGCGCGTGGCTCGCCGCTCGCGGCATCGCGCCGCGGCCGGGCGAGGCACTGGTCAGCCTGTTCTGCTACCCGCACGCGCCGCTGCCGCTGCTGTGGCGCGCGCTCGAGCGGCAGGCGGCGCTGGTGCTGCTGACGCCCGGCGCCGCGCAGGCGCTGGCCGCGCGCCACCCGCCGCCGCCGGGCGTGCGCACGCAGCCGCTGCCGTGGCTCACGCAGGTCGACTACGACCACCTGCTGTGGAGCTGCGACCTGAACCTGGTGCGCGGCGAGGACTCGGCGGTGCGCGCGATGTGGGCCGGCACCCCGTTCGTCTGGCAGCTGTACCCGCAGCACGACGGCGCGCACGCGGCCAAGCTCGACGCGTTCGTCGACAGCTTCGGCGCGCAGGCTGCCTCGCCGCCGGCGCTGCGCGACTGGTGGCGCGCGTGGAACGCGCTCGACGACGGCGCCGGCGTCCCCGCGCCGTCGTTCGAGGGCTGGGGCGCCAGCTGCCGTCGCTGGCGCGACCGCCTGCTCGCGCAGCCCGACCTGTGCACCCAGCTGCTCGCCTGGGTCGAGCACCGGCGATGCGCGCCCGCGCCGGCCGGCACTGGCCCGGCGCCGGGGTAGAATCGCCGACTTCGCGCAGACCGGCGGGCCGCCCCGCCTGAGCGCCCCCCCCGGCTCCCCGGGCGCGGCGCACGCTCCAGGCAACGTCCGCAGCGGCCGGCGCCCGCCCTCCCCACGCCACCTCCTCGTCATGAAACTCGCTCAGGAAATCCGTGCCGGCAACGTCATCATGCAGGGCAAGGACCCGATGGTCGTGCTGAAGACCGAATACAGCCGCGGCGGCCGCGGCGCCGCCACGGTGCGCATGAAGATGAAGAACCTGCTCAACGGGGCGGGTGCCGAAGTCGTCTTCAAGGCCGACGACAAGATGGACCAGATCATCCTCGACAAGAAGGAGTGCACCTACTCCTACTTCGCCGACCCGATGTACGTGTTCATGGACACCGAGTACAACCAGTACGAGGTCGAGGCCGAGAACATGGGCGACGCGATCCAGTACCTCGAGGACGGCATGCCGGTCGAGGTGACCTTCTACGACGGCAAGGCCATCTCGGTCGAGATGCCGACCACCGTGGTGCGCGAGATCGAGACCGAGCCGGCCGTCAAGGGCGACACCTCGGGCAAGGTGCTGAAGCCGGCGCGGCTGAAGGGCACCGGCTTCGAGATCGCGGTGCCGCTGTTCGTCGAGAGCGGCGACCGCATCGAGATCGACACGCGCACGCACGAGTACCGCAAGCGCGTCTGACGCCGCGACCCCCCTCCGCGCGGGCACCTTCGGGTGCCCGTCGCCGTTTCTGGGCATGATGTGCACGTGAGCTTCGACTTCGACCACGCGGTCGTCGCGCCGTTTCGCATGCAGCCGGGGCTGCGGCGACTGCACGCCGGCGCGGCGCAGCTGACGCCGGCGCGGCCGGGTGCGCGCCACCAGCGCGAGAAGCTGGCGGTGCTCGGCGCGTTCGCGCCGCAGGCGCTGGTGGCCGACCCACGCTTCGACCCGATGCCGGCGCTGCACGCACTGGCCGCGCACGCCGCCACCGAGCACCCGCGGCACTTGGCGTGGGACGGTGTCCGTGCGCGTGCGCTCGGCGTCGCCGTCGACGCCGCCGGCGGCGTCGCTCACGAGAGCGCCGGCGCCTTCGGCCAAGGCGACGAGGTGGCGCGCTGCCTGCGCGCGCTGCCTGCCGGCTGGCGCCTGGCGGGCCTGCTCGCGCTGGCGTTCGAGGAGGACTTCGCCGTGGTCGACGGCGAGCGGGGCACGATCCCGTGGCTCGCCGTCGCGCTGCCGTCGCAATGGGCCCCCGAGGCCAAGGTCGGTCGCCCCTTCGCCGAGGTGCACGCGCCGGTGGCCGACAACGAACGCCTGCTCGCCGCCGGCGCGCACCTGCTGCGGCTGGTGACCGGCCCCGAGCGCTGGGAGCGTTTCGTCTGGACGGTCACGCCGCACCCGCGGCTGCATGCGCACCCGGCGCGCGTCGACTCCTGGCCGGTGACCACCGGCGCGGCGACGATCGCCTCGCAGGCCTGGTGGCGCACCGAGCGCCAGACCTTCATCCCGCTGCCGGCGCTGCGGCAGGCGGTGTTCACGATCCGCGTGCAGGTGCTGCCGCTCGCGCAGGCGATCGACGCGCCGGCCCGGGCCGCGGCACTGCACGACGCGATCGCGAGCATGAGCGACGCGGTGCTCGCGTACCGCGGCCTCGCGGGCGTGCGCGACACGCTGCTCGCGTGGCTGCGCCGGCGTGCCGACGCGCCGCGCGCATGAGGTTCGCGCCGATCACGCCGGCGCGCATCGCGTTCGGCGACGACGGCACGCCGCATGCGCCCGACTTCGGCGACGTCTACCACGCGCGCGTCGGCGCGCTGGCGCAGGCACGCCACGTGTTCCTCGGCGGCAACGCGCTGCCGCAGCGCTGGCAGCGCCGCGCACGTTTCGTCGTGCTCGAGACCGGGTTCGGGCTGGGGCACAACTTCCTCGCCACCTGGGCCGCGTGGCGCGACGACGACGCGCGCTGCGAGCGCCTGTGGTTCGTCTCGATCGACAAGCACCCGCCGGCGCGCGCCGACCTGCGGCGCGCGCACGCCGCGTCGCCGCTGCCGGCGCTGTCACGCGAACTCGTCGCCGCGTGGCCGCCGCTCACGCCCGACCTGCACACGCTGGCGTTCGACGGCGCTCGCGTGATGCTGCGGCTGGCCTTCGGCGACGTCGCCGCTTGGCTGCCGCAGCTCGTCGTCGAAGCCGACGCGTTCTTCCTCGACGGCTTCGCACCCGACCGCAACCCGGCCATGTGGGACCGCCGCGTGCTGCGTGCGCTGGCCGGCCGCGCCGCGCCGGGCGCGACGGCGGCGACGTGGAGCGCCGCGCGCGAGGTGCGCGATGCGCTGGCCAGCGCCGGCTTCGCCGTCGAGCGCGCACCCGGCTTCGCCGGCAAGCGCGAAATGACGGTGGCGCGTTACGCGCCCGCCTTCGTGCCCCGGCGCTCGCGGACTCCCGCACGCGAGGCCCCGGGCGAAGCGGTCGTCGTCGGTGCCGGCCTGGCCGGCGCGGCGGCGGCCGATGCACTGGCCGCCGCCGGCTGGCAGGTGACGGTGTTCGACCGCCACCCGAGCCCCGCCGCCGAGACTTCGGGCAACGCGGGGGGCCTGTTTCACGGCAACGTGGCCGCCGACGACACGCCGCACGCGCGCGTGCTGCGCGCGGCGGCGCTGGAGGCGGCACGCGTCTACGCGCCGTGGCTGCGCGACGGCGTCGTCACCGGCGCGGCCGCCGGCCTGTTGCAGCGCGCCGGCGCCCTCACGGCGGCGGCGATGCGCGAGCGACTCGAGCGCCAGGGGCTGCCTCCCGCCTACGCGCAGGTGCTCGACGGCGCCGCGGCGAGCGACCTCGCCGGCGTGGCGTTGCACGGCCCCTGGTGGTGGCTGCCGGGCGGCGGCTGGCTCGCGCCGGCGTCGCTGGTCGCGCGCTGGCTCGCGCACCCGCGCATCGCCTGGCGCGGTGGCGCGGCGGTGCAGGCGCTGCGCCGCGACCGCGATCGCTGGCAGGTGCTCGACGCCGGCGGCCGCGTGCTCGCCACGACCGCCACCGTGGTGCTGGCGAACGCCGCCGACGCGCTGCGCCTGCTCGACGATGCGGCGTGGCCGCTGCGCAGCAGCCGCGGCCAGGTCACGCTGCTGCCGCGGCACGCGCCGTCGCTGCGGCGCCCTGCCGTGCCGCTGGCCGGCGACGGCTACGTGCTGCCGCTGCCCGACGGCCGCACGCTGTGCGGCGCGACGCGCGCCGCCGACGACCCCGACGCCACGCCGCGCGCCGCCGACCACGCCTACAACCTGCGGCGACTGCAGCGCCTCGTCGGTGCCGCGCCGGCGCTGGACCCGGCCGCGCTCGACGGCCGTGTCGGCTGGCGCCTGGCCGCGCCCGATCGCCTGCCGGTGATCGGTGCCGTGCCTGCGCCCGGCGCCCGCGCCACGCGCGTGCGCGACGTGGCGCGCGCCGACGGCCTGTTCGTCTGCACCGCCTTCGGCTCGCGCGGCATCACCTGGGCCCCGCTCGCCGGGGCGCTGATCGCGTCGTGGGCCACGGGCGACCCGTTCCCGCTCGAAGCCCGCCTCGTCGACGCGCTGGACCCGGCACGCTTCGCCGTCGCCCGCTGATGTGCGGTCCCGTGGCAGTCGCGCGACACCGGCGCCGAGCCGGTGCGCCCGCCCGGCCCGGCGAGTCGGCTCGAACACGCTGCGCGGCATGTCGCGAAGTTGCAGTCGAGCGGATGCACGTTGCGGGTCCGACGCCGTCGGGAATCGGCCCATGGAGTCGCCGGCGACCGGCTGCTTCATGGCAACCCAGCCGGAGTGATCGGGCGCTGACGGGCCGCGCCGCCGACGCAATGGCGCCGGCGGCGGATCCGGCAGTCCGTCGTGGCCGCCGTCGATCTGCTCGAAGATCACGCGGCGCAGGCGTCGGCCCGAGGCGTCGGAGAGGATCGCGAAGCCGCACACCGGCCGCGGCCCGTGGCAGACCGTGCCTTCGGTCGGTGTGTCGCGCAGCGCACGGGCACGGTGGCGCCGGCCGACGCCATCGACCAGCGTGATGCTCTGGCTGAGGGCGTTCGCGATCCGGTAGTGCGCCATGGCTGCTCCTCGCCGAAGAACCTGTCGCTCGGCATAGGCGGGATGCGTGACGGTCGGATCCCGGCGACCGGGCGCGGCGGACGGTGAACGACACCGGTCGTGCCGGCCGCGCGCTCACCAGGACCTCAGCGCCCTCAGCAGTGGCCGCTTCTTCGCCTGGTGCGTCTGCATGCGGCGCACGATGTCGTCCAAGGCGCGGATCGCGTCCTCGATGTACGGTCCCTTGTTGAGCATCACGCACTCGGCGCGCCCGCCCATCGCCGCGTCGGTGATCTCGGCGCGCGACGGGCGGCCGGTCTTGGCCAGCGTCTCGAGCACCTGCGTGGCCCAGACCACCGGCACGTGCGCGGCCTCGCAGGCCCACAGGATCTCTTCCTGCACTTCGGCCAGGCGCTCCCAGCCGCACTCGACGGCCAGGTCGCCGCGCGCGATCATCACGCCCGCGGCCGGCGCCTCGAGCGCGGCGAACAGGATCTCGGGCAGGTTCTCGAAGCCGCGCCGGGTCTCGATCTTGAGCACGATGCCCATCGCGCCGGCGCCGAGCGCGGCCAGGCGCTCGCGCAGCTGGCGCACGTCGCGGGCCGACTGCACGAAGGACAGCCCGACGAGGTCGGCGATCCGCACCACGGTCTCGAGGCCGGCCTCGTCCATCGCGGTCAGCGCCGGCAGCTCGAGCGTGGTCTCGGGCAGGTTGATGCCCTTGTCGCCGGCCAGCCAGTCCCCGCCGGAGCGCGCCGAAGTGATCCGCAGATCGACCGCGGCGCCGCGGTGTCCGCCGACGACGGCACCGATGCGGCCGTCGTCGAACCACACCGCCTGCCCCTTGCGCAGCGCGTGCAGGGCCACGGGCGGCGTGATCGGCACCTACGCCGGCTGGCGCTCGCCGCCGGCCGCGCGGCCGACGCCGTCCTCGGTCAGGCGCAGCCGGTCGCCGCGCTGCAGGCGGATGCGCGCCGGCGGCTCGGGCAGGTCAGAAGGGTGGGTGATCGGCCCGTTGTGCTCGCGCCGGCGCTGCTGCAGCTGGGTCTGCGCGCCCAGATACACCGTCTTGCGCGTCTCGAGCAAGGCGGCGCCGTCCGCCCGCGACGTCACCGTGAACCGGCGTCGGGCCGAACGGGTGTCGACGCAGTCGACGATGTCGCCGTCCTGCAACCCGGCGAGCCAGTCGGCGTCGACCCCGACCGCGGCGTCGGCGCCCGGCACTTCGCGCCTTGCGCCCGCCGGATACACACCCAGGCGCGCCGGTTCGACGACCACGCCGCGCAGGTCGCGCCGCGGCTGCAGCTTGAGGATGGCCGGCCCGGGTTCGATCGGCCCGGTGCGCAGCTTGGGACCACCCAGGTCCGTCAGCACGCGCACCGGCCGGCCGGCGGCGACGGCCGCCGCGCGCACATGCGCGGCCATCGCCTGCCAGGCTGCCGCGTCGTCGTGGGCGCAGTTGATGCGCGCGATGTCCATGCCGGCCGCGACCAGCGACACGGCCCGCGCGGGCTCGGTCGCCGCCTCCGACGGCAGCGTGACCATGATGCGCACGCGCCGGCCCTCGGGCGACGGACCGAACAGCGCCTCGGCGTTGCGCTCGAGAAGCGCCGAGCCGCGCCGCACCCCCACCGGTTCGTCGTCGTGCAGCGCGCGCCAGGGCAGGCCGGCGATCGCGTGCAGCAGCCCCAGCACCTTGTCGACGCTGGCCAGCACATGCGGCTCCGAGCGGCCGAGCGAGGACAGCCCCAGTATCGTCAACCGCGCCTGGAGCGCACGGACGTCGACGCGCCGCATCGCGAGGTAGTGCATCAGGTTGAGTGCGCTCGCGGCGTGGCTCGGGTCGGCCGCCGCGATCCGCTCGGGGTGACGCTGCGCCAGGCCGACCATCGTCGCGCGCAGCGTGCGCCACTCGCCGATCAGCGCGCGGCACTCCTCCAGGCTCCAGGGGAGTGCGGCGGACATGGGGGCGGGGATCCGGTGACGCACGGCATCGGATGACCGGGCCACGGGCGGCGCCGGCGCTCCCCTCGCCGTTTGCGCGGAGCATCGCATCGGCCTTTGACCGCATCATGACGGCCGGCCCGCTGGGGGATCGCCGGAGCCTGGACGGTGCGACGTCCTACGACATCCACACCCCGCGCGCGAACGGCCCGAGGGCCCAGCGCTCGGCCGCGTCGAGCGCCGCCTCGACGTCGCGCCAGGCGAGCAGCGAGCGAGGGGCGAGTCCGCAGGCGACCACGGTCGCGTAGGTGGCGCGGCAGGCGTCGAAGGCAGGTGACACGGCCGCGCGCACCGCATCGCGCTGGGCGGCCAGCCACAGTTCGCCGTCGAGCACGCGGGGCGCCGGCGTCGGGTCGGTCAGGGACATCGCAGGCATGGTGGCGCTTCTCCGGACGCGCAGCATACGCCAGTCAAGGGTAAACCCCCAGGCGCACTCGCCCATGCTTGGCGAGCCGCTGCGGGCCCTGCACGATGGTGGCCGGGCAAGGGCGGCGCTTGTCTGGGTCGCCATCCTCGTCCTCTGGGCCGCCGGAGAGGACATGCACACCGGTCACCGGTCCGCGCCCGCGCGGACACCCACACTCGGCGCCTCGGCCACCGTCCGGCAGATCCGCCCGCTCGGGCTCGCCTGCGTCGAAGACGAGGACGGCCGCGCGTGGACCCTCACTCGCAGCACGCAGGGGGTCGACTTCGACCGCGCCGCCGCCGGCCAGCGGGTCCGGCTGACGATCGACCTGTACCGCAACGCGGCGTTCGTGGTCGAGTGCCGGCCGACGAGCTGAGGAGCGCCGCGCACGCCCCGGCGCCGCAGGGCCAGGCCGATGCGCCGAACGCCGGCGCCTTCGTGGCCATCGCCAGCAGTCCCGGAACTCCCGGAAACTGCGACCCATGGGATTCGTTGCCGGAAGTTCGCACCATCGGCATTCACCGCGCAGAGCGAGTGTTCATGCGGGTCGCAGCGGTTCTGCAGGGCCGACTGGGGACTCACCCGGGGGTCGCTGCCGAGCGCGGTCGAGACGCCCATCGCCGCAACGATCAGTCGATGGCGTCCCTGTGGCGGAACTCTTCCCACTCGAGCTCGGACCACCACTCGGCCTCGAGTCCGTCGCAGGTTTCGCCGTGGGCCCGACACAGGAAACAGCCGTCGCCGCGCACGAGCACCTCGTCCTCGATCGGCGGGTAGCGCACCAGCAGCGCCGCGGCACCGTCGCGCGCGGCCGCCTCTGCCTCGCTGATCGGCCGATCCGGCAGTTCGCGCACCGCGCAGCGGCGAAGCCGCTCCTCGGCCTGCGGGTACAGCACCGAGTTCTCCGCGTCGATGTGACGCCAGAGCGCGCGCGAGTAGCGTGTCGCCAGCGTCCGAAGCCGGTCATGGTCGTGCCCGGACTGCGGTCCGTGGTCGAGAAGCGGCGCCATCTCGCGCAGCCACGTCGCCAATTCGGCGTGCTCGCGCCCGAGGGCGTAGACGGGTCCGCGGTCGGCCGGCAGCTGCGCTTGCGTCACCAGCGCGCGGAACAGCACATGCTCCTCGCGATCGTGATGGAAGTGGCCGGCGAACTCGGTGAAGAACGCGGCGAACCGGCGGCCGTCGTCCGGATCTGCAGTCCCGTCGGCGAGGCCGGCGACGTACGCGCGAAACGAGCCGAGCACCCGATCGATCAGCGCGTGTTCGTCCTGGAGCGTGTCGAGCAGCTTCATCGCCGGTTCACCGAATGGATGCGCGCGGGGCACCGCGAGTCCAGCCAGCGTGCGGCGCGGTCGACCCGGGTCGCCGAAAGGTAGCACGCCGAGCCTCGCACCGCTTCGCCCTCGAGCGCCGCACGACACCGCGGGTCGCAGAGCGTGCGCGCATCGCATCGCGGCCCGATGCCGCCGCGCGTGGGCATGCTCGGCCGTGCCCGTCACCACCTTCGGATCGCCGCCTGCCGGCGCGCGACGTGCGCTGCCGGCGGCTCGTTCAGGTGCCCGTGCTCACGTCCCGCCGGCGGTACCGGCACGTGGCCTCGACGGCGGCTCGCGGCGCGCAGCCCCACCGCGGATCCGGTCGCGGGACCGTCGAGTGCGCCTGCACTCGGGTGCGGCCGGTCAGAACACCAGCGTGCGCACGCCCTCGGAGGTGCCGAGCAGGCACACCGACGCGCGGTGGCGCGCGAAGATGCCGCAGGTCACGACGCCGGGCCACTGGTTGATCTCGTCCTCGAGCCGCCGCGGCTCGGCGATCACCAGGCCGCGCACGTCGAGGATCGGATGCCCGTTGTCGGTGAGCACCGCCGCGCCCTCGCCGTTGCGGCGCAGCGTCGCGGTGCCGCCCTGCTCGGCGAAGCGGCGCGCGATCTGCGGCGCGGCCATCGCGATCACCTCGACCGGCAGCGGGTAGCGCCCGAGCACGTCGACGAGCTTGCTCTCGTCGGCGATGCACACGAAGCGTTCGGCGAGGTCGGCGACGATCTTCTCGCGCGTCAGCGCGGCGCCGCCGCCCTTGATCATGTGGCCGCGGCGGTCGATCTCGTCGGCGCCGTCGACGTACACCGGCACGCGCTCGACCTGCGTCGTCTCGTAGACGGCGATGCCGTGGCGGTGCAGCCGCTCGGTGCTGGCCTGCGAGCTCGACACCGCGCCGGCGATGCGGTCCTTGACGGTGGCCAGCGCGTCGATGAAGCGGTTGACCGTCGAGCCGGTGCCCACGCCGATGATCGCTCCGCCGGGCACGTGGTCGAGCGCGGCGCGGCCGACGAGGGCCTTGAGTTCGTCCTGGGTCAGCGGCATGGCGGCGAGCGGTCGAGGGCTGCGGGACAATCGATCCATTATGTCGCTCGTCCCCTACGCCCTCGCCCGCCCGTTCCTGTTCGGCCTCGACGCGGAGCGGGCGCACGACCTGACGCTCGACGCGATCGCGATGCTGCAGAACACGCCGGCGCAGTGCGCCTGGGCGCAGCCGCGCATCGACGACCCGGTGACCGTGGCGGGCCTGCGCTTCCCGAACCGCGTCGGCCTCGCCGCGGGCCTGGACAAGAACGGTCGCTGCATCGACGGGCTCGGTGCGATGGGGTTCGGCTTCATCGAGGTCGGCACGGTCACGCCGAAGCCGCAGCCGGGCAACCCGAAGCCGCGCATGTTCCGGCTGCCGCAGGCCGGCGCGCTGATCAACCGGCTGGGCTTCAACAACGACGGGCTGGCCGCCTTCGTCGCCCACGTGAAACGCGCGAAACGCTTCCGCACTGCGGGCGGCATCGTCGGCTTGAACATCGGCAAGAACGCGGCCACGCCGATCGAGCGCGCCGTGGACGACTACCTGATCGGCCTGGCCGGCGTGTACCCGCACGCCGACTACGTCACGGTCAACGTGTCGAGCCCGAACACGAAGAACCTGCGCACGCTGCAGAGCGACGAGGCGCTCGACGCGCTGCTCGCGGCGCTGCAGTCGCGCCGCGGCGAACTCGAGCGCGAGCACCGCCGGCGCGTGCCGATGTTCCTGAAGATCGCCCCCGACCTCGACGACGCGCAAGTCGACCTGATCGCCGCCACGTCGAAGCGCCACGGCGTCGACGGCGTGATCGCGACCAACACCACCGTCGCCCGCGACGCGGTGCAGGGCCTGCCGCACGCCGACGAAGCCGGCGGGCTGTCGGGGCGGCCGGTGTTCGAGCCGAGCAACCGCGTGATCCGCCGCCTGCGCGAGCGGCTCGGCGCCGCGTTCCCGATCGTCGGCGTGGGCGGCGTGATGAGCGGCGCCGACGCACGCGCCAAGCTCGACGCCGGCGCCGACCTGGTGCAGCTCTACACCGGGCTCATCTACCAGGGGCCGGCGCTGGTCGGCGAAGTCGCGCGCGCGCTCGCCGGGCGCTGAGCCGCGGCCGCGAGCGGCTTCGCGCCGACGTCACTGCAGCGGCACGCCGGTCTTGCTCTGCAGCTCGTCGCGGGTGACGCCCGGCGCCATCTCGACGACCTTCAGGCCGTGCGGCGTCACGTCGATCACCGCCAAGTCGGTGATGATGCGGTCGACCACACCGACGCCGGTCAGCGGCAGCGTGCACTGCGGCAGGATCTTCAGGTCGAACGTGCCGTCCTTCTTCCTCGCGACGTGCTCCATCAGCACCACCACGCTGCGCACGCCGGCGACCAGATCCATCGCGCCGCCCATGCCCTTGACCATCTTGCCGGGGATCATCCAGTTCGCCAGATCCCCCTTGGCGCTGACCTGCATCGCGCCGAGGATGCTCAGGTTGATCTTGCCGCCGCGGATCATCGCGAAGCTGTCGTGGCTGCCGAAGATGCTGCTGCCGGGGATCGTCGTCACCGTCTGCTTGCCGGCGTTGATCAGGTCGGGGTCGACCTCGCTGTCGTCGGGGAACGGGCCGATGCCCAGCATGCCGTTCTCGCTCTGCAGCCAGACCTCGATGTTCGGGTCGACGAAGTTGGCCACCAGCGTCGGCAGGCCGATGCCGAGGTTGACGTAGAAGCCGTCCTGCAGTTCCTTGGCCGCGCGCGCGGCCATCTCGTCGTGGGTCCAGGGCATGGTCTGTGCTCCTCAGCCTTTGGGGTTCTGCCGGGTGGTGCGCTTCTCGATGCGCTTCTCGGGATGGGCGTTGAGCACCAGGCGGTGCACGTAGATGCCCGGCAGGTGGACCGCGTCGGGGTCGAACGTGCCGGTGGGCACGATCTCCTCGACCTCGACGACGCTGATCCGCCCGGCCATGATCACCGCCGGGTTGAAGTTGCGCGCGGTGCGGCGGAACACGAGGTTGCCGCTCTCGTCGGCCTTCCAGGCCTTGCCCAGCGACACGTCGGGCACCAGCGCGTGCTCCATCACGTAGGTCTTGCCGTCGAACTCGCGCGTCTCCTTGCCCTCGGCGACCATCGTGCCGACCCCGGTGCGCGTGAAGAACGCGGGAATACCGGCACCGCCGGCGCGCAGCTTCTCGGCCAGCGTGCCCTGCGGCGTGAACTCCAGCGCGAGTTCGCCGGCCAGGTACTGGCGCTCGAACTCCTTGTTCTCGCCGACGTAGCTCGAGATCATCTTGCTGATCTGCCGCGTCTCGAGCAGCTTGCCCAGCCCCAAGCCGTCGACGCCGGCGTTGTTCGAGACCACGGTGAGGTTCTTCGCGCCCGAGTCGCGCAGCGCGTCGATCAGCGCCTCGGGAATGCCGCACAGGCCGAAGCCGCCGACGGCCAGCAACTGGCCGTCGCGCACGATGCCCCTCAGCGCCGCGTCGGCACTGGGATAGAGCTTG
>NZ_DAOKZA010000054.1:0-24175 GCF_035325925.1 Azohydromonas sp.
GGCGCTCGCGCATGGCCTCGATGGTGCTGACCTCGTTGTGCAGGAAGTACACCTGCCCGCCGCGCTTGAGTTCGCGCAGCACCGCCTCGCGGATCACGCCGTTGTGTTCGTTGCGCACGAAGGTCTTGATCGCCAGGCGCCGCTGCGGCGCGGTGGCGATCACGCTGAGGTCGCGCAGCCCCTCGAGCGCCATGCCCAGCGTGCGCGGGATCGGCGTGGCGGTGAGCGTCAGCACGTCGACCTCGCTGCGGAAGGCCTTGATCGCCTCCTTGTGGCGCACGCCGAAGCGGTGCTCCTCGTCGATGATCAGCAGCCCCAGGCGCGCGAACTTGACGTCGGGCGACAGCAGCCGGTGCGTGCCGACGACGATGTCGACGCTGCCGTCGGCCAGGCCGTCGAGCGCGGTCCTGACCTCCTTCGGGCTGCGGAATCGCGACAGCTCGGCCACCTTGACCGGCCACTTGCCGAAGCGGTCGCCGATCGTCTGGTAGTGCTGCTCGGCGAGCAGCGTGGTCGGCGCCAGGATCGCGACCTGCTTGCCGCCGGCCACCGCGACGAAGGCCGCGCGCAGCGCGACCTCGGTCTTGCCGAAGCCGACGTCGCCGCACACCAGGCGGTCCATCGGCTTGTCGCTCGTCAGGTCGTGGATCACGGCGTGGATCGCGGCACGCTGGTCGGCCGTCTCCTCGAAGCCGAAGCTCGCGGCGAAGGCCTCGTAGTCGTGCACGTCGAACGCGTGCGCGTGGCCCTGGCGTGCGGCGCGGCGCGCGTACAGGTTCAGCAGTTCGGCCGCGGTGTCGCGCACCTGCTCGGCCGCCTTGCGCCTGGCCTTGTCCCACTGGCCCGAGCCGAGCCTGTGCAGCGGCGCCTCGTCGGCGCTGACGCCGGTGTAGCGGCTGATCAGGTGCAGCTGCGCGACCGGCACGTACAGCGTGGCCTTGTCGGCGTACTCGAGGTGCAGGAACTCCGAGTCGCCGTCGCCGAGGTCGATGTGGATCAACCCGCGGTAGCGGCCGATGCCGTGGTTCAGGTGCACCACCGGGTCGCCGACGTTGAGTTCCGACAGGTCCCTGATCAGCGCGTCGACGTCGCTGGTGGGCTCCTGCCGGCGGCGCCGTCGCGCCTCGCGCGTGCTGGCGAACAGCTCGGTCTCGGTGATGAGCTGGATCACGTGCCCGTCGGCGGGCTCGTGCCAGAAGAAGCCTTCGGCCAGCGGCGCCGCGGTGATCGCGACGCGCGCGTCGCCTTCCACGAAGGCCTGCAGGCCGTCGACCGGGGGGACGTCGATGCCGTGGTCGCGCAGCAGGTCGAGCAGCGTCTCGCGCCGGCCTTCGCTCTCGGCCACCAGCAGCACGCGGTGCAGCGTCGCGCGCAGGTGGCTCTCGAGCGCCTTCAGCGGCTCGGGCGTGCCGCGCTCGATCGCCACGTTGGGCAGCGGTCGCGCCCAGTCGACCGGCTCGGCGCCGCGCACCACCAGCGTCGCGTGCGGCTGCGTGCGGGTGAAGAACTCGTCGGGACGAAGGAACACGTCCTCGGGCGGCAGGATCGGCCGCTCGGGGTCGTGCTGCAGGAAGCGGTGGCGCTCGCGCGTGTCGTGCCAGAAGCGGTCGAGCACGCGGTCGACCTCGCCATGGAGCACCAAGCAAGCGTTCTGCCCCAGATGATCGAAGATCGTCGCCGTGGCGTCGAAGAACAGCGGCAGGTAGTACTCGATGCCGCCGGTGGCGATGCCCTGCGCGATGTCCTTGTAGATGCGCGACTTCGTCGGGTCGCCTTCCATCTTCTCGCGCCAGCGCGCGCGGAAAGCGGTGCGCGCCGCCTCGTCGAGCGGGAACTCGCGCCCGGGCAGCAGCCGCACTTCGGGCACCGGGTACAGGCTGCGCTGCGTGTCGGGGTCGAAGGTGCGGATCGAGTCGACCTCGTCGTCGAACAGGTCGACGCGGTACGGCACCGCCGAGCCCATCGGGAACAGGTCGATCAGCCCGCCGCGCACCGCGTATTCGCCGGGCGCCACGACCTGGCTCACGTGCTGGTAGCCCGCGAGCGTGAGCTGCGCCTTCAGCGCCGCCTCGTCGAGCCTCTGCTTCTGCCTGAACTCGAACGTGTAGGCCGCGAGGAAGCTCGGCGGCGCCAGGCGCTGCAACGCGGTGGTGGCCGGCAGCAGCAGCACGTCGACGTCGTGTTCGCGTGCCCCCGGCCGCTGCGCGTCCGCCCCCCGAGGGGGCTGGCCACGACCTTGGGGCGGCCCGGCGCTCGTGGCCTGGTACACGCGCCACAGCGTGGCCAGCCGCTCCGACACCAGGTCCTGGTGCGGGCTGAAGGTGTCGTAGGGCAGCGTCTCCCAGTCGGGGAACACGGCCACGCGCAGCTCGGGGGCGAAGAAGCGCATCTCGTCCTCGAGCCGGTGCACGTCGGCCGGCTCGGCGGTGACGATGGCCAGCAGGCGTTTCTGGGCCGCCTGCGCCTGCGCGTGGCGCGCGAGCAGCAGCGCGTCGGCCGAGCCGAGCGGGCGCGGCACGGTGAAGCGCTTGCCGGGGGCGATGGAAGGCAACTGCATCGGAGACGACGACAAAACACAAAAGCCCCGCGGCGCGGGCGGCGGGGGTGTGGGCATTCTAGGCGGCGCGCCCTGGCTCGGCGGCGGCCGCTCGCCGCGTGACGGCGGGGTCTTGCCAGCGCCGGGTGGCCTGTGCACAGTACGTCGCGCAGTCGTGCCGTGGTCCCGAGCCGTCCCCGTCAACCTCCCGGACCGGAGTCTTGCCGATGACCCGTCTTGCCCGCCTTCACGTCGTGCTCGGCCTGTGTTTCGCGATCGCCGGGCTGCTGCTCGGCATCGTCATGGCCGCCACCCACGATCACACGCAGCACGTGACGCATGCGCACACGATGCTGCTCGGGTTCGTCCTGCCCGCGCTGTACGCGACCGTGCTGCGCCAGTGGGTCGACGAGGCCCAGCGCCGCCTGGCGCGCGTGCAGTTCGTGCTGCACCACCTCGGCAGCGCCGCGCTGGTCACCGGCCTGTTCATGCTGTACGGCCGGTCGACTGCGCCGGAGTCGGTCGAACCGGTGCTCGCCGGTGCGTCGGTCGTCGTGCTGGTGGCCGCCGCGCTGATGCTGTGGTTGGTTGCCCGCACGCCGGCGCGAGCCTGAGGTGCTGTGGCGCCCGACGCCGGCAGCCCTGGCGCCAGCCGGGCAAGCCGAATGGCCGCTACGCCAGACATTCGCGGCCGCGGGCCACCGGTCGAGATGCGGCGGTCTGTGGCAACTCGTATCGCGACGTTGGCACGCGTTCGCGAGCGAGGCGCGCGCGGAGTCCGCTTCAGCACTCGACGATGTTCACCGCCAGCCCGCCGCGCGCGGTCTCCTTGTACTTGGTCAGCATGTCGGCGCCGGTCTCGCGCATCGTCTTGATGACCTGGTCGAGGCTGACGTGGTGGCTGCCGTCGCCGCGCAGCGCCATGCGCGCCGCGGTGATCGCCTTCACCGATGCGATGGCGTTGCGCTCGATGCACGGAATCTGCACCAGTCCGCCGACCGGGTCGCAGGTCAGCCCCAGGTGGTGCTCCATGCCGATCTCGGCGGCGTTCTCGACCTGCTCGGGGGTGCCGCCGAGCACCGCGGCGAGCGCGCCGGCGGCCATGCTGCAGGCCACGCCGACCTCGCCCTGGCAGCCGACCTCGGCGCCGCTGATGCTGGCGTTCTCCTTGTACAGGATGCCGATCGCGCCGGCGGTGAGCAGGAAGTCGGCCACGCCGCGTTCGCTCGACTCGGGCACGAAGCGGCGCCAGTAGTGCAGCACCGCCGGCACGATGCCGGCGGCGCCGTTGGTCGGCGCGGTGACGACGCGCCCACCGGCGGCGTTCTCCTCGTTGACCGCGAGCGCGTAGAGGTTGACCCAGTCGAGCACCTGCAGCGGGTCGTCGCTGCCGAACACCGGGCGCGGCGCTTGCACCTGCGGGTTCGGCTCGCGCCAGCCGGCGAGCGCGCGAAACAGCGCCGGCGCGCGGCGGCGCACCGCGAAGCCGCCGGGCAGCGTGCCCTCGGTGCGGCAGCCGCGTGCGACGCAGTCGCGCATCGCCTGCCAGATGCGCTGCAGGCCGGCGTCGATCTCGGCGTCGTCGCGCCAGTGGCGTTCGTTGCGCCGCATCAGCTCGGCGATCGAGCAGCCGTGGGCGCGCGTGGACTCGAGCAGCTCGGCGGCGCTGTGGAACGGATGCGGCAGCACCGCGGTGTCGGGCGCGATCGTGCGCAGCCTCGCGCCGTCGGCGGCGACCTGCTCGCTGACGACGAAGCCGCCGCCGACCGAGTAGTAGACGTGGTCGGCGATCGTCGCGCCGCCGGCGTCGAAGGCCAGGCAGCGCATGCCGTTCGGGTGGTGCGGCAGCGACTCGCGGCGCCGGAACAGCAGGTCGGCGCGCTCGTCGAGCGGCACCTCGTGGCGGCCGAGCAGCGCGATGCGCCGCGCACCGCGCATCGCCGCCAGCAGCGAAGCGATCGCGTCGACGTCGACCGTCTCCGGCTCGTGGCCCGCCAGACCCAGCAGCACCGCCATGTCGCTGCCGTGTCCCTTGCCGGTGGCCCCCAGCGACCCGTACAGCAGCACCTGCACGCGCGCCGTGCGCTCGAGCAGGCCGTCGTGCGCCAGCCGCAGCGTGAACAGGCGCGCCGCGCGCATCGGGCCGACGGTGTGCGAGCTGCTCGGTCCGATGCCAATCTTGAACAGGTCGAACACCGACACGGCCACGGCGCGCGCCGGGGCCTCAGCCGGCTTCGGACGCCGCCAGGGGCGGGCAGCTGCAGAACAGGTGGCGGTCGCCCCAGACGTTGTCGACGCGCCCCACCGGCGGCCAGTACTTGGCGGCGCGCAGCGACGCCAGCGGGTATGCGGCGTCCTCGCGCGTGTAAGCGTGCGGCCAGTCGGCGGCCAGCAGCGCGGCGGCGGTGTGCGGTGCGCGCTTCAGCGGGTTGCCGTCCTTCGGCCACTCGCCTCGTTCGACCTTCGCGATCTCGGCGCGGATCGCGATCATCGCGTCGCAGAAGCGGTCGAGCTCGGCCAGCGACTCGCTCTCGGTGGGCTCGACCATCAGCGTGCCGGCCACCGGGAAGCTCAGCGTCGGCGCGTGGAAGCCGTAGTCGATCAGGCGCTTGGCGACGTCCTCGGCGCCGACGCCGCTGGTCTTGGCCAGCGGGCGCAGGTCGAGGATGCACTCGTGTGCGACGCCGCCGCCCTTCAGGCCGGGCACGTCGCCGCTGTAGTGGATGTCGTAGTGGTCGGCCAGCCGCGCGGCGACGTAGTTCGCCGCGAGGATCGCGACCTCGGTGGCCTGCGTCAGCCCTTCGGCGCCCATCATGCGGATGTACATCCAGCTGATCGGCAGCACCGCGGCGTTGCCCAGCGGCGCGGCCGACACCGCACCCACCGGCGCCTTCGCGTCGCCGTGGCCGGGCAGGAAGGGCACCAGGTCCTCGGCGACGCACACCGGGCCGACGCCGGGCCCGCCGCCGCCGTGCGGGATGCAGAAGGTCTTGTGCAGGTTCAGATGGCTGACGTCGCCGCCGAACTCGCCCGGCGCGGCGACGCCGACGAGCGCGTTCATGTTCGCGCCGTCGACGTAGACGCGCCCGCCGGCGCGGTGCACGATCTCGCACAGCCGCGTCACGCCGCCCTCGAACACGCCGTAGGTCGACGGGTAGGTGATCATCACCGCGGCCAGGTCGTTCGCGTGCGCGGCGCACTGCGCCTCGAGGTCGGCGAGGTCGACGCTGCCGTTGGCGTCGCACTTGACGACCACCACCTTCATGCCGACCATCTGCGCGCTGGCCGGGTTGGTGCCGTGCGCCGACTCGGGGATCAGGCACACGTCGCGGTGCGCCTGGCCGCGCGCCGCGTGCCAGGCCTTGATCGCCAGCAGCCCGGCGTACTCGCCCTGCGACCCGGCGTTCGGCTGCAGGCTGACGCCGGCGTAGCCGGTGGCCTGCGCGAGCCACGCGGCGAGCTGCGCGTCCAGCTCGGCGTAGCCGGCGAGCTGGTCGCGCGGCGCGAACGGGTGCACCTGCGCGAACTCGGGCCAGGTGATCGGGATCATCTCGCTCGTCGCGTTGAGCTTCATCGTGCACGAGCCCAGCGGGATCATCGTGCGGTCGAGCGCGAGGTCCTTGTCGGCCAGCCCGCGCAGGTAGCGCAGCATCGCGGTCTCGCTGTGGTGCGTGTTGAACACCGGGTGCGTCAGGAACGCGCTGCGGCGCCCCAGCGCCGGCGGCAGCCGCGTGGCGATGCCGGCCTCAAACCTCGCCACCTCGGGCAGCGCGCCGCGCCGGCCGGTGGCCAGCGCCACCGCCTGCCACAGCGCGTGCACGTCTTCGCGGGTGGTCGTCTCGTCGAGCGTGATGCCGACGCTGGTGTCGCTCGCGCGGCGCAGGTTCATGCCGCGCGCCTCGGCGGCGGCGAGCAGCGCGTCGGTGCGCTCGCCGGTGATCAGTTCCAGCGTGTCGAAGGCCTCGTCGTGCGCCAGCGCGACGCCCATCTCGGCGAGACCGGCGGCGAGCACCGCGGTCAAGGTGGCGACGCGGCGCGCGATGCGCTGCAGGCCCTGCGGGCCGTGGTAGACGGCGTACATGCTGGCCACCACCGCCGGCAGCACCTGCGCGGTGCAGATGTTGCTGGTGGCCTTCTCGCGGCGGATGTGCTGCTCGCGCGTCTGCAGCGCCAGCCGGTACGCCGGCGCGCCGTGCGCGTCGACGCTGACCCCCACCAGCCGCCCGGGTAGCGAGCGCTTGAATTCGTCGCGCGTGGCGATGTACGCGGCGTGCGGGCCGCCGGCGCCCATCGGCATGCCAAAGCGCTGGGTCGTGCCGACGACGATGTCGGCGCCCTGTTCGCCCGGCGGCGCGAGCAGCGAGAGCGCCAGCAAGTCGGCCGCGACCACCAGCAGCGCGCCTTTCGCGTGCAGCGCATCGGCCAGCGGCTGCAGCGCGCGGATGCGGCCGGTCACGCCGGGGTACTGCAGCAGCGCGGCGAAACAATCGGCGTCGGCGCAGCGCTCGGCCGGGCCGACGATCACCTCGACGCCCAGCGGACGCGCGCGCGTGCGCACCACCTCGAGCGTCTGCGGCAGCACGTCGTCGGCGACGAACAGGCGCAGGTTCCGGCTCTTGCCCACGCGCAGCGCCAGCGTCATCGCCTCGGCGGCGGCGGTGGCCTCGTCGAGCATCGACGCGTTGGCGATGGCCATGCCGGTGAGGTCGGTGACCATGGTCTGGAAGTTGACCAGCGCCTCCATGCGCCCCTGGCTGATCTCGGCCTGGTACGGCGTGTAGGCGGTGTACCAGGCCGGGTTCTCGAGCACGTTGCGCAGGATGACCGTCGGCGTGTGCGTGCCGTGGTAGCCCTGGCCGATGAAGCTCTTCAGCAGCTTGTTCTTCGCGGCGATCGCGCGCAGCTCGGCCAGCGCCTGCGCCTCGCCGACGGCCGGCGGCAGGTCCATCGGCCGTCGCCGGCGGATCGCCGCCGGCACCACCGCATCGAGCAGCGCGGCGCGCGAGGCGGCACCGATGGCCTGCAGCATGTGCTGCTGCTCGGCGTCGTCGGGGCCGAGGTGGCGGGCGACGAACTCGTCGGCGTTCTCGAGTTCGGCCAGGGGAGGGTGGGCGGACATCAGCATGGGCTCGGCGGCGGGGCGGGTGGGGGCGGGTTCAGAGCGTCTTCAGCAGCGCGTCGTAGGCGGGCGGGTCCATCAGCTCGTCGAACTGCTCCATGCGCGTGACGTGCACCTTGAAGAACCAGCCTTCGCCCATCGGGTCGGAGTTGGCCAGCGACGGGTCGGCGCGCAGCGCCTCGTTGACCTCGACGACCTCGCCTTCGACCGGCATGTAGATGTCGGCGGCGGCCTTCACCGATTCGACGACGCCGGCGACCTCGCCCTTCTTGTAGGTGCGCCCGACCTCGGGCAGGTCGACGAACACCACGTCGCCGAGCGCGTCCTGCGCGTGCAGCGTGATGCCGACGACGGCGGCCTCGTGGTCCTCGATGTTGATCCACTCGTGGTCGGGGGTGAACTTGGTCGTCATGGCTGCTGCTCCTGGCGGCGGGGTTGAAGGGTGTTGGGAATCGTCCGATGCCGCGGCGCTTCGGCCGACCGCCGCGGGCCCGGCCTTGTCGGTCGGTGCGCGGCGGCGCCTCCGGCGGGCGCGTCGCAGGCGCTGCAGGGGTGGGCCATCAGGTCCGGTGGTAGCGCTGGGCGACGAAGGGCAGCGGGGTGACGCGCAGCGGCTGCAGCTTGCCGCGCACGTCGGCCCAGATCTCGGCGCCGGGCTGCGCGTGCTCGACGCTGACGTAGCCCATCGCCACCGGCTTGCCCAGCGTCGGCGACGTGGTGCCGCTGGTCACATGGCCGAGCCGGTGGCCGCGACGGTCCTGCAGCACCGCGCCTTCGCGCACCGGGATGCGCTCGAGGCCGGTGAGCCCGACGCGTTTGACCTTGGTGCCGTGTTCGAGCTGCAGCGCGATCACCTCGGCGCCGGGATAGCGACCGGCGCGCGCGCCGCCGGGGCGCCGCACCTTCTGGATCGCCCACGCCAGCCCGGCCTCGATCGGCGTCGTGTGGTCGTTGATGTCGTGGCCGTACAGGCACAGCCCGGCCTCCAGCCGCAGCGTGTCGCGCGCGCCGAGCCCGGCCGGCTTGACCTCGGGTTGCGCCAGCAGCGCGCGCGCCAGCGCCGGGGCCGCGGCGGCGTCGACCGAAATCTCGAACCCGTCCTCGCCGGTGTAGCCGCTGCGCGTGACGAAACACTCGGCGTCGAGCCCCACGTCGGGCGCGCGCAACGTGAAGTGGCCACCGGTCATGAAGGTCAGCGCCGTCACGCCGGAGTTCAGCCGCGCCAGCGCGGCGGCGGCCTTCGGCCCCTGCAGCGCGAGCAGCGCCAGGTCGGGCAGCACCTGCACCGTGCAGCGGTGGCCGATGTGCGTGATCAGGTGGCGCGCGTCGGCGTCCTTGCACGCGGCGTTGACGACCAGCAGCAGGTCGCCGACGCCGCGGTGTTGCCGGCGCGAGACCATCAGGTCGTCGAGGACGCCGCCGCCGGCGTTGGTGAACAGCGCGTAGCGCTGCTGGCCCGGCGCGAGGCCGACGATGTCGCAGGGCACCAGCGACTCGAGCGCCGCGGCGGCGTCGTCGCCGATCAGCCGCACCTGACCCATGTGCGAGACGTCGAACAGCGCCGCCGACTCGCGGCAATGGCGGTGCTCGGCGAGGATGCCGCCGGGGTAGTTCACCGGCATCTCGTAGCCGGCGAACTCGACCATGCGCGCACCGAGTTCGAGGTGCAGCGCGTGCAGCGGGGTCTTCAGCAAGGGCGCGGACATGGCGGTCTCCCGAGGGCTCGTGGGCACCGCCATCGTGGCGGTGATTGCCCTCGCTGTCCGCTTTACCTGAGAGATTGGCGGGGGCGCTCTGGAAGCGCCTGCCGCTTGCCCCTTCGGTGGGCGACGCTGCCGGGCGCCGCCTCTCTCCAGCGTGGTGTCGCCCCCTGCGGAGGCGCTTGCCAGTCCTTTTGCCTGAGCGTTCGAGGGGCACGCCCTCTGCGCCTTCGGCGGCGCCGAGGCACGACGCCGCGGCACGCTCTCCTGACGCCGCGCAGTGTAGCCGAGCGGCCGGGCCGGTCAGCCGAGCAGGCGCGCGCGCAGCGCGCGCACCGCGCTGTCGACGGTGGTCAGCACCGGCACGCCGCAGCGCGCCTCGACCACCGGCCGTGCGCGCGCCAGGCTGAACTGCGCCAGCGCGATCACGCCGCACCCGGCGTCGACCAGCCGCGCGGCGGCGTCGGCGGCCAGCGCGTCGTGGCGCGCCGCGTCGCCGTGGTTCAGCGCGTCGAGCGCGCCTTCGGCCAGCGCGCAGCGCAGGTCGACGGCGGGCGGGAACTCGGCCGGCATCGACTGCAGCGTCGGGCCGAAGGTGGCGACCAGCCCGACGGGCACGCTGCCGGGGCCCGAGCGCGCGGCGGCCAGCGCCACCGCCTCGTCGACCATCGCCTCGTTGGGCTTGAGCACCGGCAGCGCGGCGTGGCGGCGCTTGACCGCGTCGATGCACGGCCCGAACGCCGAGCAGGTGAACAGGATCGCCTGCGCGCCGGCGCTCACCGCGTAATCGGCCAGCGCCAGGAAGCGCTGCGTCATCGCGTCGTCGAGGCCGGCGGGCGACGCCGCGAGATCGGCAGACAGGCTGTCGTCGAGCAGGTTCATGCGCCGCGCCTCGGGCCAGTCGCGCGCCAGCGCGTCGTTGATCGGCCCCACCGAGTGCGCCAGCGCGTGGACCAGCGCCAGGCGCGTCATGCGCTCGCGGCGCCGGTCTGCGCGACGGGGGGCTCGCGGCGCAGCCGCGCGCGCTGCGCCACGATCACCACCGCCAGCAGCAGCAGCGCCGGGACGTACATCCACTCCTTGGCCGGGCGCTGCGCCGGCATCTCGATCTGCGTGATCCTGAGCCCCTGCTCGAGGCCGAGCTTCTCGGCGGCCGAACCGAACTGCACCGCGGCGATCTGCACCTCGTCGCCGAGCGCCATCACCGTCAGCCCGATGCGGCGCAGCCGCTCGCGTGCCGGGCCGGGGTCGCCCAGCGGCAGCAGCACGCCCTTGCGGATCTCCTTGCCGTCGAGGTTCAGGCCCTCGACCCACACGCGCTTGCGCTCGCCCTTGGGCGCCTGCTCGACCAGCGTCATCAGCTCCGTGGCCGGGCGCTCCTCGTACGGCGGGTAGACCATGTCCCACCAGAAGCCCGGGCGGAACAGCGTGAAGGTGACCAGCAGCAGCGCGGCCGTCTCCCACCAGCGCGACTTCACGAGGAAGTAGCCCTGCGTCGCCGCGGCGAACACCAGCATCGCGATCACCGCGCTGGCGATGGTCAGCGCCAGGTGCAGCGGCCCGGTGATGCCGATCATCAGCAGCTGCGTGTTGAAGATGAACAGGAACGGCAGGATCGCCGTGCGCATGCTGTAGAAGAAGGCGGTGACGCCGGTCTTGATCGGGTCGGCGCGCGAGATCGCCGCCGCGGCGAACGACGCCAGCCCCACCGGCGGCGTGACGTCGGCCATCAGCCCGAAGTAGAAGACGAACAGGTGCACCGCGATCAGCGGCACCAGCAGCCCGCTCTGCGCGCCGAGTTCAACGACGACGGGCGCCATCAGCGTCGAGACGACGATGTAGTTGGCGGTCGTCGGCAACCCCATGCCGAGGATCAGGCTGATCACCGCGACGAGCAGCAGCATCAGCATCAGGTTGCCGCCCGAGAGCAGCTCGATGACCTCGGTCATCACCAGCCCGATGCCGGTCAGCGACACCGTGCCGACGATGATGCCCGCCGCCGCGGTGGCCACGCCGATGCCGATCATGTTGCGCGCGCCGGCCTCGAGCCCGGCCACCAGGTCCTTCCAGCCCCGGGTGAGCGCACCGGCGTAGCCGCCGCGCCCGCGCAGCGCGGCGATCAGCGGGCGCTGCGTCAGGATGATGAAGACCATGAACATCGTCGCCCAGAACGCCGACAGCCCGGGCGACATCTGCTCGACCATCAGGCACCAGATCAGCACGACGACCGACAGCAGGTAGTGCAGCCCGCTCTTGAGCGTCGGCGCGGTCTCGGGCAGCTCGAACACCGGTGCATGGGGGTCGTCGAGCTCGAGCTCGGGTTGCCGGGCGCCGACCCACAGCAGGAACAGGTACGCGGCGAACACGCCGACGCCGATGAGGTAGACCGCGGCGTCGCCGAAGGCGGTCTTCATCCAGCCGATGCCGTAGTAGACGGCGCCGGCGAGCACGACGAAGCCGCTCGCCGTCAGGCCGAACGACAGCATCCGCTGGCCGAGGGTCGAGCCGGCGCGCCGCGGCAGCCCCTGCAGCCCGGCCTTCAGCGCCTCGAGGTGCACGATGTAGAACAGCGCGATGTACGAGATGATCGCCGGCAGGAACGCGTGCTTCATCACCTCGGTGTACGAGATGCCGACGTACTCGACCATCAGGAACGCCGCGGCGCCCATCACCGGCGGCATGATCTGGCCGTTGACCGAGCTCGACACCTCGACGGCGCCGGCCTGATCGGGGCGGTAGCCGACACGCTTCATCAGCGGGATCGTGAACGTTCCGGTGGTCACCACGTTGGCGATCGAGCTGCCGCTGATGATGCCGGTGGCCGCCGACGACACCACCGCCGCCTTGGCCGGCCCGCCGCGCATGTGGCCGAGCAGCGCGAACGCGCTTTTGATGAAGTAGTTGCCGGCGCCGGCCTTGTCGAGCAGCGAGCCGAAGAGCACGAACAGGAAGATGAAGCTGCTCGACACGCCGAGCGCGACGCCGAACACGCCCTCGGTGGTCAGCCAGTAGTGCGACATCGCGCGGGGCAGCGACGCGCCCTTGTGCGCGATGAGCTCGGGCATGTACGGCCCGGCGAAGGTGTAGGCGAGGAACACCACGGCGACGACGACCATCGGCAGCCCGAGCGCGCGGCGCGTGGCCTCGAGCAGCATGACGATGCCGACGATCGACACCCACAGGTCCTGCGTCGTCGGCTGGCCGGGGCGGGTGGCCAGCTCGCGGTAGAAGAAGAACAGGTAGGTGGCGCAGAACGCGCCGACCAGCGCGAACACCCAGTCGGGCAGCGGCACCTTGTGGCGCGGCGACCGCGCGAATGCCGGGTAGGCCATGAACGCGAGGAACACCGCGAAACCCAGGTGCACCGCGCGCGACTGCGTGTCGTTGAACACGCCCACCCCCAGCGCGAACGGCAGCGGCGACGCGATCCACAGCTGGAACAGGCTCCAGGCGATGGTCACCAGCAGGATCAGCCGGGCCACCAGCGGGCCCGGGCTGCGCCCGCCGGTGTCGGTGTCGGCCGCGAGCTGGGCGACGTCGATCTCGGACGGGTCGGTCTTCTTCTTGCGCAGCATCGACGCTCTCCTCCAGGCCACCGGGCGCGTGCCCGCGCCGGCCGGTGCGGCCGATCCTCGTCGTCGGCCCAGACAAGAAGGGCCCCGAAACGGGGCCCGGCGGGCGGGTCACCGCCACGCGCATCGGGCGCGTGCCGGTGCGTCGTGCCGGGGACCGCGCGGCCCCCGGCGGCGCCGGCTTACATCCAGCCTTTTTCCTTGTAGTACTTGACCGCGCCGGGGTGCAGCGGGGCCGAGTTGCCGTTCTTGATCATCTCCTTCGGGTCGAGCGCGCCGAACGCCGGGTGCAGCTTCTTGAACTCGTCGAAGTTCTCGAACACCGCCTTGGTCAGTTCGTAGACCATCGCCTCGGGCACCTTGGCCGAGGTCACGAAGGTGGCCAGCACGCCGTAGGTCGGCGTCGGGTTCGGATGACCCGCGTACAGGCCACCGGGAATGTTCACCTTCGCGTAGTACGGTGCGCCGGCGACGAGCTTGTCGACCGCCGCGCCCTGCAGCGGCACCAGCTTCGCTCCGCAGGTCGTGATCGGGTCCTGGATGTTCGCGCTCGGGTGGCCGACGCCGTAGAAGAACGCGTCGATCTTGTTGTCGCACAGCGCCGGGCCGTGCTCGTCGGCCTTCAGCTCGGCGGCCAGCGAGAAATCGCCGGCTTTCCAGCCCATCGCACTCATCAGCTCTTCCATCGACGCACGCGTGCCCGAGCCCGGGTTGCCGATGTTGACGCGCTTGCCCTTCAGGTCGTCGACCTTCGCGATGTTCGCTTCCTTGCGCGACAGCACGGTGAACGGTTCGGGGTGCAGCGAGAACACCGCGCGCAGGTCGGCGAACTTGCCGTCCTTCTCGAACGCCTTGCTGCCGTTGATCGCGTGGTACTGCCAGTCGGACTGCGTCACGCCGAAGTCGAGGTCGCCCGAGCGGATGGTGTTGATGTTGAACACCGAGCCGCCGGTGGACTCGACCGAGCAGCGGATGCCGTGCTTGGCGCGGTCCTTGTTCATCAGGCGGCAGATCGCCCCGCCGGCCGCGTAGTACACGCCGGTGACGCCGCCGGTGCCGATGGTGATGAACTTCTGCTGTGCCAGCGCGGGGGTGGCGGGCAGGGCCATGGCGGCGAAAGCGGCCGCGGCCAGCAGCGGGCGCAGCGCGGCGGTCTTGCGGGTGTGGGTCATCAGACGCTCCTTGGTGTGGTGATCGACAGGCCCGCCGTCGTGCAGCGGGCCGGGAGGGGATGATAGTTACACCTCGAGCCTGCGCTGCCAAGGCGGTTTACACCGAGGCGTCACGCCACGGCCGCCACCGCGGCGTCGATCGCGCCGGCCAGGCGTTCGACGATGGCGTCGAGCTCGGCGTCGCCGACGATGAACGGCGGCGCGAGCAGCACGTGGTCGCCCAGCCGCCCGTCGATCGTGCCCCCCATCGGGTAGACCATCAGTCCGCGCGCCATCGACTCGCGCCGCACCGCGGCGTGCAGCTTGCGCGCCGGGTCGAACGGCGTCTTGGCGGCGCGGTCGCGCACCAGTTCGATGCCCCAGAACAGCCCGCGGCCGCGGATGTCGCCGACGTGCGGGTGCCCGCCCAGCGCGGCGCACAGCCGCTCGACCAGCCCGCGGCCCTGGCGGCGCACGCGTTCGAGCAGGCCGTCGCGTTCGATCACCTGCTGCACCGCGAGCGCCGCGGCGCAGGCCACCGCGTGGCCGATGTAGGTGTGGCCGTGGTGGAACATGCCGCTGCCGCGCGCGAAGGCGTCGACGATGCGGCCCTGCGCCAGCACCGCGCCGATCGGCTGGTAGCCGCCGCCGAGCCCCTTGGCGATGGTCAGCAGGTCGGGCACCACGCCTTCCTGCTCGCACGCGTGCAGCGTGCCGGTGCGGCCCATGCCGCACATCACCTCGTCGAGGATCAGCAGGATGCCGTGGCGGTCGCACAGCTCGCGCACGCCCTTCAGGTAGCCGGGCACCGGGGGCAGCGCACCGGCGGTGGCACCGACCACGGTCTCGGCGACGAAGGCGATGACGCGGTCGCCGCCCAGGTGGTCGATCGCGTCGGACAGTTCCTGCACCAGCCGCCGGCCGTATTGCCCGGGCGTCTCGTCGTCGCGCCGGTCGCGGTACTCGTAACACGGCGAGACGTGCGTCACCGGGATCAGCAGCGGTGCGAACTGGCGCCGCCGCCACTCGTTGCCGCCCACCGCCAGCGCGCCCAGCGTGTTGCCGTGGTAGCTCTGGCGCCGTGCGATGAAGTGCTCGCGCTGCGGCTGGCCGGTCTCGACGAAGTACTGGCGCGCCATCTTCAGCGCCGCCTCGACCGCCTCCGAGCCGCCGCTGACGAAGTACGCGTGACTCATGCCCGCGGGGGCGTGCGCGACCAGGTGGTCGGCGAGTTGCTCGGCCACCTCGGTGGTGAAGAAGCTGGTGTGCGCGTAGGCGATGCGGTCGATCTGCGCGTGCATCGCCGCCAGCACGTCGCGGTGGCCGTGCCCCAGGCACGACACCGCGGCGCCGCCCGAGGCGTCGATGTAGCGCCGGCCTTCGCGGTCGACGAGGCAGACGCCGTCGCCGGCGACGGCGACCGGCAGGCGGGAACTCAGCTGGCGGTGCAGGACGTGGGTCATGGCGGGGGCGGCGGGTCGCGGGGAGCCCGATTGTGGCCGCCGGCGCCGCAGGGGCAACCCCGAGCGGCGCGCGCGCCGCGTTCGGTACAGTGGTGCTGCCATGAGCGACGACATCGCCACGCTGCGCCGCATCCTGAAGCAGTGCCGCACGATCGCGGTGGTCGGGCTGTCGGCCGAGTGGCACCGGCCGAGCTTCTTCGCCGCCAAGTACATGCTCGACCGCGGCTACCGCGTGATCCCGGTGAACCCGCGCTACGCCGGCGGCGAGATCCTCGGCCAGCGCTGCGTGGCGCGGCTCGAGGACATCGACGGCCCGGTCGACATGGTCGACGTGTTCCGCCGCAGCGACGACGTGCCGCCGATCGCCGCCGCCGCGGTGGCGATCGGCGCGAAGTGCCTGTGGCAGCAGATCGGCGTGGTCAACGACGCCGCCGCCGCGACGGCGCGCGACGCCGGCCTCGACACCGTGATGGACCGCTGCGTGAAGATCGAGCACGCGCGGCTGTTCGGCGGACTGCACTGGGCCGGCGTCAACACGCGCGTGATCTCGGCGCGCCGGCCGGTGTGAGGCGAGGGCGATGGCCGACCGCCGCTTCCACCCCGAGACGCTGGCGATCCACGCCGGCCAGATCCCCGACGCCGCCACCGGCGCGCGCGCGCTGCCGATCTACCAGACGACCAGCTTCGTGTTCGACAGCGCCGACCACGCGGCCGCGCTGTTCAACCTGCAGACCTTCGGCAACGTCTACTCGCGCCTGAGCAACCCGACGGTGGCGGCGCTCGAGGAACGCATCGCCGCGCTCGAGGGCGGGCGCGCCGCGGTGGCCGCGGCCAGCGGCATGGCCGCCGAGGCGCTCGCGCTGATGACGATCCTGCAGTCGGGCGACCACGTCGTCGCCGCCGGGGCGCTGTACGGCGGCACGGTGACGATGCTGGCGGTGAACCTGGCCAAGTTCGGCGTCGAGACCAGCTTCGTCGACGCGACGCGGCCCGACGCCTTCGCCGCGGCGATGCGGCCGAACACCCGCGCGGTGTTCGCCGAGTCGCTGGGCAACCCCAGCCTGGCGGTGCTCGACATCGCCGCGGTGGCCGACGTGGCGCACGCGCACGGCGTGCCGCTGGTGATCGACAACACGGTGCCCAGCCCGTTCCTGTGCCGGCCGTTCGACTTCGGTGCCGACATCGTCGTGCACAGCGCCACCAAGTACCTCGCCGGCCACGGCACGACGCTCGGCGGCGTGGTCGTCGAGAGCGGCCGCTTCCCGTGGGACAACGGCAGGTTCCCGGGCATGACCGAGCCGAGCCCCGGCTACCACGGCGTGAAGTTCTACGAGACCTTCGGCGACTTCGGCTTCACGATGCGCTGCCGCATGGAGACGCTGCGCGTGTACGGCGCGGCGCTGGCGCCGACCAGCGCATGGCAGATCCTGCAGGGCGTCGAGACGCTGCACGTGCGCATGGAGCGGCACTGCACGAACGCGCGCCGCGTCGCCGGTTTCCTGCGTGCAGACCCGCGCGTGAGCTGGGTCCACTACCCCGGGCTCGCCGACCACCCGCAGCACGCGCTGGTGGCGCGGCAGATGCGTGCGGTCGACGGCGCGCCGGGTGCATCGGGGCTGCTGGCGTTCGGCGTGCGCGGCGGCCTCGACGCGGGCGTGAGGTTCATCGAGGCGGCGCAGTTCATGAGCCACCTCGCGAACATCGGCGACACGCGCACGCTGATCATCCACCCGGCGTCGACGACGCACCGCCAACTCGACGAAGCGCAGCAGCGCGCCGCCGGCGTGACGCCCGACATGGTGCGCATGTCGGTGGGCCTCGAGCACATCGACGACATCCTCTGGGACATCGACCAGGCGCTGGCGCGCGCCGGGGCGTAGCGCTCCGCGGCCTCGTCGCCGCGCTGCGCGCGCCGCCGAGGTGAAGCGTCGTCGCCTCGGCGCACGACGTCTTGCCGCGCCCACCGGCGCAGGTCGGCCGGCCCGACCCGACCACGACCGGCGCCGGGTGGGAGCCGAGGGCGGCTGCGCGGACGACGCCGGCGGGCGGGCGCGACCGCGAGACCGTGTCAAACCGTCTCGGCCGGGCGGGCAGGCGTGGTCAGCGTCGGCGACTGGGCCATGGGCCCGTGCTGCTCGCCGAGCAGCCGCGCGAGGTTCGCCGTCGCGGCCCGCGCGGCGTGCGCACGCGCACGCAGCAGCGCGGCGCTGGCGGCGTCTTCGGGGCGCGCGCCACCGTGGAGCGTCGCGACGATGTCGAGCCGGCTCGCGCGCAGCCAGGCGTGCAGCGCGGGCTCGCGGCTCCAGCGCTCGGCGTTGGCCAGCGTCGCGGCGAGCAGCCGCAGCCAGTCGGCCGGGCGCTCGGGACTCGGCACCGGCGTGCACAGCGCATTCTTCAGCCGCTCGTCGTCGATGCCGGCTTCGACGCGGCCGATCAGCGCGGCGCTGAACATCGGCCGGCACGCCGCGACCATCAGCAGGTGGATCGTGTCGCCGTCGAACACCGGCAGCGCCGGTGGCGGCTGCAGCGCGCGTGCACTGCAGTCGACGTACAGCGTGTCGGGGTGCGCCGCGAGCGTGCCGTGTTCGAGCACCAGCCGCGCCGCGTCGATGCGCTGCACGTGTCCCATGCGCACGACGTCGGTGACGCGGCGCAGCCGTCCCAGCTCGCCGCGAGACACGACCGCGCAGCGGTAGCGGGTGGGCGTGACGCGCCGGTCCAGCCGCAGCAGCAGACCGTCGGCCTCGAGCCGGGCGAGCAGGTCCTCGGTCGACCGCGCGGCGGCGATCGCGTCGAACTCGCGCATCGTCGCGCGCACGCCGGCCGCGATGTGCACGGCGCCGGTGCGCAGGTGCGCGCGGTCGTGCAGCCAGAAGTCGTGCGGCACGATCCAGCGGATGCCGGCCGCGGGCACGCCGTGTTCGAGCAGCCACAGCACGCTGTCCATGCCGGTCTTGCCGCCGCCGACCACGGTCACCTTCGACAGCAGGGCCGCGATCCGCTGCAGGCGGTGCGGCGCGACCAGGGCCACCCCGGGCGCGACCGTGTAGCGCGGCGGGTGCGTTGCCGGCACCTCGGTGCGCGCGTGCGTGGCGTCGACGCGGCGGCGCCGCACGGTCACGCGGCGCGCGGGGCCGCCGTCGAGCGGCACGACGACGTCGGCGCCGTCGGTGCCGCGCCGCACCTCGTGTCGCGGCAACCAGTGCACCCGGCCCGAAGGCAGCAGGCGTTCGTGCAGCAGCGCATCGAAGTAGGCCAGCACGTCGGTGCCGGTGGCACCGCGCCGGTAGCCCGAACGGTCGGGGTCGGTCTCGACGATCGGCCGCGACGCGACGCCGTACCAGCCGCTCGGCTGGTGCAGCCGCACGAAGGGGTAGGCGTCGTTCCAGTGCCCGCCGGGCCGGGCGCGGCGGTCGACGAGCACGACGTCGGCGTCCGACGCGTCGAGCAGCGCATCGACGAAGGCCAGCGCACTGGCGCCGGCGCCGATGACCAGGTGATCGGTCTCGATGGGGGCGTGGGGCATGGTCGGGGTGTCCTGGCTGCGGTGGGCACCGCCGCGACCGCGGCGGGTCGCGGCAGCGCAGCGCGCTCAGCGTGGCGCGGTGGCGTCGGCGTGCATCGATGGCGCTGCGTGGAGCACCCGCTCGACCGCGAGGCGACCGATCTGCCGGCCCATCGCTTCGCCCGCGGCGGTCGAGAAGCGGAAGTGCATGCCGCCGTAGATCCGGGCGTCCGAGACCTCGCGCACGAAGTCGTCGACGCGTGTCCAGCGCCGCGTCGCGCCCTGTGCGGTGGGGCTCGACGTGGCCAGCGGTTGCGCCGGGGCGGCGCCGAACTCGGCCTCGAGCACGGTGCCCACCGCGGCGGCGAGGATGCTGTGCGCGCCCGGGTACTCGGGGTGCATCGGCGTGTCGACGAGCGGGCTCCAGCCGGCGTCGCGTTCGGTGGCCGGGTGGCCGTCGACGTCGCCGTTGCGGATCGCGGTGACCGGGCGCCAGGAGTGGTGGTGGTACTTGGCGTCGAACACCGCGACCATCGCGTCGTCGATCGCCTGCGCGACGGCGGCGAACAGGCGCGCATTGGCCAGCGCGTCGCGCGCCGGCTGCTCGGCCTGCGAACGCACGACGCCGTGGTAGATCGCGGGCAGCGAGTACTCCCAGAAGCGTGCGATCGCGGTCTGCTCGGCGCTGCGCTGGCCGCCGGCTTTGGCGCCCAGCGCCTTGACCTCGGCGACGTCGCGCGCCCATTGATCGCTGGCGAGCGCCGGCGGCGCGGCGGGCCGGAACTGCGCCGCGTGCGTCATCAGCCACGGCGTGCGCTGCGCCCAGGTCGCCGCCGCGGGCAGCATCGTCGGCACGTAGACGCCGGGTGCGGCCTGCGGACGGTACCGGTCCGGCCCGGGCGCGTCGGCGGCGCGCGCCGCGAGCACGGCCTGCGCGGCGCGCGTTCCGGCGTCGACACCGGCCGCCTTGGCCGGGCCGTCGGCGATCGCGGCCAGCGCGGCGGTGACGGCCGACTCGACCGCCGGCTGCTGCGCCGGCAACAGCCTGCCCAGCGTGACGCGGTGCGCCGTGGCGACCGCGGCGTCGATGGCGGCCGGGCTGCGCGCGGCCGGCGCAGGCAGGCGGGCCACCGCGTCGTGCACGGCCGTCTGCACCACGGCCATCACGCGGATCGCCGGCGGGGTGCCGAGCTTGGACTCGGTGATGAAGCCGTCGGCGCGACGGTTCCAGTCGGTCACCGCATCGGCGGCGGCGGGAAGGCCGACGGCCAGCAGGACCGTTGCGAAAGTGGTGTTGACGTGCAAACGTTGCATGCTGAACTCCTGAATGGTTGACTCAGTCCGCGCCCGTGGCGAACCTGAGCGTGAGTGAGCGAGGCGACAGCCAGCCGAGCACCGCGGCTGCGATGAAGAGCGCGGGGACGTCGCCGTACAGGTGGCCGAGGTGTCGTGTGTCGGCGACCGACTGCACTGCCATCGTGGTGCCGTGCACGATGCTCGACCAGATCGTGAACGCGATCAGGCCCTGGTGCCGCTCGGGATGGCTCGACGCCAGCCACAGGAACACGCCCAGCGTGGCGTAGATGCCGATGATCATCTGCAGGTACTCGGACTGGCCGGCATGCCATGACCAGCCCGACGGCCACAGCACGGTGAGTGGATACACCCCGAGGACGAACACGGCGGCCAACACCCGCAGTGCGAGCCTGAGGTGGTTGATGCGAACGGTCTCGTTCATTGCGGATCCTTCGTCGATTTGCGCGATGCGGCGCGGCGCGGCTGCGTCGGCTAGCTCTTGGTGACGACGACCTCGAGGTACTCGCTGGGCACCACCAGCGAGTGCGCCCCGCCGACGTTGTGCTCGTCGAGCAATGCGGTGATCGCGCGTTCGAGCGACGTGGCGCCGGCGGCATCGAGCGCGGCGAACACCTTGTGCACCGGCCCGTACAGGTCGCGGAACACCTGCAGCCAGTGCGCGGCGCTGCGGTAGCGGAAGTGGAACTGGCGGCGCTCGCAGCGCAGCTTCGCGGCCCGCGTGCCGAACAGTTCGACGACGTGCGACTCGGTGCCCCACAACGCGGGCGACACGACGCCGGCCGGCGGCGGCACGTGCGCGCCGACGATCCTGAACAGCCGGCCGATGAAGCCGTCCGGCGTCCAGTTGGCCAGCGCGATGCGCCCGCCACGGCGCAGCACGCGCAGCATCTCGGCCGCGGCGCGGGCGTGGTCGGGCGTGAACATCACGCCGAAGGTCGACAGCACGACGTCGAAGCGGCCGTCGGAGAACGGCAGCGACTCGGCGTCGGCGACGCGGAACTGCAGTTCCAGGCCTTCGGCGCGCGCGCTCGCGGCCCTTGTCGAGCAGCGCGGCGACGTAGTCGGTCGAGGTGACCAGCGCGTGGCGGCGCGCCGCGGCGAGCGACGCGTTGCCGTTGCCGGCCGCGACGTCGAGCACCTGCTCGCCGGCGCGCACGTCGGCGGCCTCGGCGAGCGTCTCGCCGACGATCTGCAAGGTGGTGCCGATGGTGGCGTAGTCGCCGCTGGCCCAGGTGGCCTGCTGGCGCTGTTTGATGGCCGCGTAGTCGGGCGCGGGACGGGTGTCGAGGACGGCGTTCATGGATGGGTCTCCGTGGGATGGCTGGGGTCTTCGCGCATGGCGACGACGGGCCCATTCTTCGAGGCGGGGGCGATTGACGCTTCTCCGTGCGTCGCGCACATTTGCCTGCGCATCCGCGGTGCATCGCGCTGCACGGGCCGCTTGTGCCGAGCGTCCGCCGCGCTTGATCGCGAGTCGTCGCCGCCGCGTCGAGAGGGACCATCGATGAGCCACGATCCGCTGTCCGACGTGCTGCGCAGCGTGCGGCTGCGCGGCGCGGTGTTCTATTACGTGAGCTTCGGCGACGAGTGGGCCGCCGAGACGCCGGCCTCACCCGAGCTGGCGCGCGCGCTGATGCCCGGCGCCGAGCACGTGCTGGCCTACCACCTGATCCTCAGGGGTGGCGGGTGGGCCGCCACCGACGGCGAGGCGCCGGTGCGCCTGGTCGAGGGCGACATCGTGATGTTCCCGCGCGGCAACAGCCACGTGATCTCGAGCGCGCCGGGCATGCACGCGCAGGAGGACGCCAGCGACTGGCGCGTGACGACGCGCGACGAGCCCAAGCCGATCACCGTGGCGTACCACCGCGGCGTGCTGCGCCCGGGTGCGCCGCTGCCGGCCGAAGAGGCGCGCTCGGTGGTCGTCTGCGGCTTCATCGCCTGCGACATGAAACCGTTCAACCCGCTGATCGCCGCGCTGCCGCGACTGCTGCACCTGGGCGCAGGCGGCGTCGGTGCGTGGGTGGCTCATCTGCTCGACCAGGCGGTGGCCGAGTCGCGCGAGAACCGCTCGGGCAGCGCGTTGGTGCTCGAACGCGTCAGCGAGGTGGTGTTCGTCGACGCCGCGCGGCGCTACCTCGAGTCGCTGCCCGAGGGCGCGACCGGCTGGCTGGGCGCGCTGCGCGACCGCCACGTCGGCCGGGCGATCGCGCTGCTGCACGAGCGGCCGGCCGCGGACTGGAGCGTCGACGATCTCGGCCGCCAGGTGGGGCTGTCGCGCTCGGCATTGCACGAGCGCTTCGTCGAGCTGATCGGGCAGCCGCCGATGCAGTACCTGACGAACTGGCGCATCCAGCTCGGCGCCGGGCTGCTTCGCCACGGCGACGCGAAGGTCGCCGCCGTCGCGCAGGAGGTCGGCTACGAATCAGAGGCGGCGTTCGCGCGCGCCTTCAAGCGGCTGGTCGGCCAGCCCCCGGCGGCGTGGCGGCGCGCGCAGCGTGCCGGCGGCTGAACGGCGCCGGCCGGCGGCGCGTCACAGCGGCTTCTTCAGCCAGTGACCGATCTCGCCGACGATGCCGCGGCGGAACGCGAGCACGCAGACGACGAAGATCACCCCCTGCACGACGGTCACCCAGGCGCCGAGCTGCGCCAGGTAGTTCTGCATCGTGATGATCACCGCCGCGCCGACCACCGGGCCGAACACCGTGCCCAGGCCGCCGAGCAGCGTCATCAGCACCACCTCGCCGGACATCGACCAGTGCACGTCGGTCAGCGACGCGAGCTGGAACACGATCGCCTTGGTCGCGCCGGCCAGCCCGGCCAGCGTACCCGACAGCACGAACGCCGCGAGCTTGTAGCGGTCGGTGTCGTAGCCCAGCGAGATCGCGCGCTGCTCGTTCTCGCGGATCGCCTTGAGCACCTGGCCGAACGGCGAGTGGATCACGCGGTAGATGAACAGGAACCCGCCGAGGAAGATCACCAGCACGACGGCGTACATCGCCAGCGGCTGCGACAGGTCGACGAGGCCGAACAGGTGCCCGCGCGGCACCGCCTGGATGCCGTCCTCGCCGCCGGTGAAGGGCGCCTGCAGGCTGAAGAAGAACACCATCTGCGCGAGCGCCAGCGTGATCATCGCGAAGTAGATGCCCTGGCGGCGGATCGCCAGCAGTCCGGCACCGACGCTGAGCACGCCGGCGCACAGCGTGCCGAAGACGATCGCCAGCTCGGGCGTCAGCCCCCAGACCTTGGCCGCGTGCGCCGCGGCGTAGCTCGCCGAGCCGAGGAACATCGCGTGGCCGAACGACAGCAGGCCGCCGAAGCCGATCAGCAGGTTGAAGGCGCACGCGAACAGCGCGAAGCACATCACCTTCATCATGAACACCGGGTACACGAACGCCGGTGCGACGATCAGCGCCGCGGCCATGATCAGGAACGCGGTGCGCTGCGCGCGCAGGTCGGCGGCGCGCTTGCCGGCTGCGGCGGTGGAGGTCGCGGGGGCGTTCATTTCTGGGTGCCGAACAGGCCGGCCGGGCGCACCAGCAGCACGATGGCCATGATGATGAAGATCACGGTGCTCGAAGCCTCGGGGTAGAAGACCTTGGTCAGGCCCTCGATCAGCCCGAGGCCGAAGCCGGTCAGGATGGAGCCCATGATCGAGCCCATGCCGCCGATCACGACCACCGCGAAGACGACGATGATCAGGTCCGCGCCCATCTGCGGGCTGACCTGGTACACCGGCGCGGCCATCACGCCGGCCAGTGCCGCCAGGCCGACGCCGAAGCCGTAGGTCAGCGTGATCATGCGCGGCACGTTGA
>NZ_DAOKZA010000055.1:0-24040 GCF_035325925.1 Azohydromonas sp.
GTCGGCGCGCTGATCGCCTGCTTCGTGTTCTTCGGCACGCTGGTCGTGGCCAAGCGCGAGAAGACCTACGAGGGCTCGGTGCCGCTGGTGACCTTCGGCGCGCTGACGGCGGCGATCATCGCGGTGTTCACGCTGCTGTCGGGCGCGATCATCATCATCCCGGCCTGGCTGATGTCGCTGGGCCTGATGGAGGTCGACCCGCTGGTCTACCGCACCGTGTGGTGGGCGTTCGGCCACAGCTCGCAGCAGATCAACGTCGCGGCGCACATCTCGGTGTGGTACCTGGTCGCGGCGGTCGCCTTCGGTGCCAAGCCGATGAGCGAGCGCGTCAGCCGCACCGCGTTCCTGCTGTACATCCTGTTCCTGCAGCTGGCCAGCGCGCACCACCTGCTCGCCGACCCCGGCCTGTCGACCGGCTGGAAGGTGATCAACACCAGCTACTTCATGTACTTCGCGGTGCTCGCGTCGATGCTGCACGGGCTGACCATCCCCGGCGCGATGGAGGTCGCGCAGCGCCAGAAGGGCTACACGAAGGGGCTGTTCGAGTGGCTGCGCAAGGCGCCCTGGGGCAACCCGACGTTCAGCGGCGTGTTCATCTCGATCATCGGCTTCGGCTTCCTCGGCGGCATCTCCGGCGTGATGATGGGCACCGAGCAGCTGAACATGATCATCCACAACACGATCTACGTGCCGGGGCACTTCCACGCCACCGTGGTGATCGGCACGACGCTGACCTTCATGGCGCTGACCTACTACCTGATTCCGGTGCTGTTCCGCCGCGAGATGATCGCGCCGACGCTGGCCAAGTGGCAGCCCTACGTCTTCGGTCTGTCGATGTACGCCTTCTCGCTGGTGATGATGGGCGCGGGCACGCTGGGGGTGTCGCGCAGGCACTGGGACATGGCATTCCAGGGCGCGGCGCTGGCCTACGAGTGGCCCGGCGCGGCGTACCTGATGATGGGCCTGGTCGGCATCACCGGCCTGGCGGCGATCACCGGCGGCATCATGTACATCTACATCACCGTGGGCTCGCTGCTGTGGGGCAAGAAGCTCGACACCGGCAACGTCAGCGCCAAGTTCACGCCGGTGCCGCGCGCGGCGCCGAGCGCGGCGGCGCAGACCTACGGCTCGATGGGTTTCGCCGCTCCCGGCACCTTCGTGCTGGCGATGGTGTTCCTGGTGGCCTTCGTGCTGTACTACTTCATCAACTGGAAGTACCTGTCGACGCTGTGGGGCCTGAGCTGAGCCGCGCCGGCGCGCCGACGAGGAGCCTGCGATGAACACCACCGTCCTGACCCGCACCGAAGCCCACGCGCCGCGCTGGCGCGTGGTGCTCGGGGTGTTCAAGCTGCGCATCGGCGTGCTGATCATGCTCACCGCGCTGGCCGGCGTGGCGATCGCCCCCGGCGCGGCGCCGCCGCTGTGGCAGGTGCTGCTGATGGCGCTGGCGGTGCTGGTGTCGTCGGCGAGCGCCGGCGCGTTCAACCAGTTCGTCGAGGCCGACAGCGACCGGCTGATGAGGCGCACGCGCCACCGCGCCTTCGCCAGCGGCGCGCTGCACGCCGGCCCGGCGTGGATGGCGCTGATCGTCGGCCTGCTCGCCGCGGCGGTCGCCGCGACGTGGACGTGGATCAACCCCACGTCGGCGGCGTTCCTGTTCCTCGGCGCGTTCACCTACGCGGTCGTGTACACGGTCGGGCTGAAGCGGCGCACCTGGATGAACATCGTCTTCGGCGGCCTGGCCGGCAGCTTCGCGGTGCTCACCGGCGCCGCGGCGGTCGACCCGGCGATCGGCACGCTGCCGCTGCTGCTCGCGCTGGTGCTGTTCCTGTGGACGCCGCCGCACTTCTGGAGCCTGGCGATCGCCAACCGCGACGACTACGCCGCCGCCGGCGTGCCCATGCTGCCGGTGGTCGTCGGCGTCGAACGCGCCGCCCGCGTCGTGCACGCGAACACGGTGCTGCTCGTCGCGGCGTCGCTGCTGCCGGCGCTGTTCGGCGCCGGGCCGGCGTACCTGGTGGCGGCGCTGTTCGGAGGCGCGCACTTCCTGCGCCGCACGCGGGCGCTAGCGCGCGCGCCCGGTCGGGCCACCGCGATGTCGGCGTTCTTCGCGTCGATGGTGCAACTGGCCGCGCTGATCGTCGGAGTGGCCGTCGATGCGGCGTTGCGCTGAAGTGCTGGCCGCGGCGCTGCTCGCCGCGACGTTCGCGGCTCCGGGGCTGGCCGGCGCGGCGACACCCGGGGCCGCGCCGCCGGCGACGCCGAACACCACCGGCGCGGGCGGTGTGCCCACGCTCGACGAACGCGAGGCGCTGCGCATCAGCCAGGCGGTGGTCGGCACGACGCCGCCCGACTACACGCTGCTCGATCGCGAGGGCCGCCCGGTGCGCATGTCGAGCTACCGCGGCAAGCCGCTGCTGGTGAGCTTCATCTACACCGGCTGCTTCACGGTGTGCCCGACGCAGACGCGCACGCTGCACGAGGCGGTCAAGGGGCTCGACCGCCTGCTCGGGCCGCACCAGTTCAACGTGGTCAGCGTCGGCTTCAACCAGCCGTTCGACTCGCCCACCGCGATGCGCTCGTTCGCCGCCCAGCACCGCATCCAGTACCCGAACTGGGAGTTCCTCAGCCCGCACCGTTCGGTGGTCGACGCGATGACGCGCGACTTCGGCTTCAGCTACGTCGCCACACCCGCCGGCTTCGACCACGTCGTCGGCGTCACCGTGGTCGACCCGCAGGGGCGCATCCACAGCCAGGTCTACGGCGAGCGCATGACCGCCGAGGCGCTGGGCCAGCCGCTGCGCGAGTTGCTGCTGGCGGCACCGCCGGCCGGCCAGACGATGTCGCTGGCCGAATTGGTCGAGCGCGTGCGCATCCTGTGCACGATCTACGACCCCGACACCGGCGAGTACCGCTACGACTACGCGCTGTTCTTCGAGCTGGCCGGCGGCCTGGGATTCTTCCTCACGGTCGGCGTGTACCTCGTGCGCGAATGGCGTTCGCGCCGCCGCGCGCCGGCGGTGCTGGGCACGCCGGCGGCCACGGCGCCGCGCTGACCCTGCGGCGCCGCGACCGGCGCCTGCCCCGCGGTGACGCCCACGGTCCTGTCCCAGTCGCCCGGCTCGCGCGCGCTGGCGCTGTGGCGGCGCGTCGAGCTCGCGGTCGACACGCTGGGCGGCCCCGCGCTGAATCCGCTGCGCCACCTCGGCGCGCTGGGCTTCCTCGCGTTCTGGCTGCTCGCGGTCAGCGGCATCTACCTGTACGTCGTGCTCGACACCTCGGCCGCAGGCGCCTGGGGCTCGATCGACCGGCTGACGCGCGAGCAGTGGTACCTGGGCGGCGTGCTGCGCAGCGTGCACCGCTACGCCGCCGACGCCTTCGTGCTGTTCACCGCGCTGCACATCGTGCGCGAGTGGCTGCACGGCCACTACCGCGGCTTCCGCCGCTTCTCTTGGCTCACCGGCGTGCCGCTGCTGCCGCTGATGGCGGTGTGCGCGATCGGCGGGTTCTGGATGAACTGGGACCAGCTCGGCCAGTTCTCGGCGGTGGCCACCGCCGAATGGCTCGACGCGCTGCCGCTGCTCGGCGCGCCGCTGGCACGCAACTTCCTGTCGGCCGCGGCGGTCAGCGACCGCCTGTTCTCGCTGTTCGTGTTCGTGCACCTGGGCGTGCCGCTGCTGCTGGTGTTCGCGCTGTGGTTCCACATCCAGCGCATCACGCGCGCCGCGGTGTTCCCGCCGCGCGCGCTGGCGCGGGGCGCGTGCGCCGCGCTGCTCGCGCTGTCGCTGGCGGCGCCGGTGACGAGCCACGCGCCGGCGCAGGCGGCGCAGGTCGCGCCGGCGCTGGCGCTGGACTGGGTGCTGCTGGCGGTGCACCCGCTGATGTACGCCACCTCGGCCGGCTTCGTCTGGGCGCTGGTCGCCGCGGTGCTGCTGGCGCTGGTCGCGCTGCCGTTCGTGCCGCAGCCGGCGCGTGCGCCGGTGGCCGTGGTCGACCCGGCCAACTGCAACGGCTGCCGGCGCTGCTTCGCCGACTGCCCCTACGCGGCGATCACGATGGTGCCGCACCCGAACGGGCGGCCCGGGCGGCAGCTCGCGCAGGTCGACGCCGACCTGTGCGCGAGCTGCGGCATCTGCGCCGGCGCCTGCCCGTCGTCGACGCCGTTTCGCAGCGTCGCCGAGCTGGCCACCGGCATCGACATGCCGCAGCGGCCGGTGGGCGCGCTGCGCACGCAGTTGCAGCGCCGGCTCGACACGCTGGCCGCGCCGCAGCGCATCGTCGTGTTCGGCTGCGCGCACGGCGCGCGGGTCGACACGCTGCGCGGCGACGCCGACGTCGCGGCGTTCGAGCTGATCTGCGCCGGCCAGCTGCCGCCGTCGTTCGTCGAGTACGCGCTGCGCGACGGCGCCGACGGCGTGGTCGTCGCGAGCTGCCGCGACGGCGGCTGCGAGTTCCGCCTCGGCGCGCGCTGGACCGACGAGCGCCTGCGCGGCGCGCGCGAGCCGCACCTGCGCGACTCGGTGCCGCGCGAGCGCGTCGCGCAGGTCGACGCCGGCGCCGGCGAGGAGGCACGACTGCGTGCGGCGGTGGCGTCATTGCGGGCACGTTTGCCCTATGTCAACATGCCCGTCGGGCCAGCACCGAAGATACATCATGGCTGAATCTTCTGTCGCGGCGCAGCCGCGCGGCGTACGTGCCTGGGTCGGGCAGGTGCTGCTGTGGGGGCTGTTCGCGCTGGCCGTGGGCGTGTTCTCGCGCTGGCCGACGTACCAGCACCTCGACGAGGGGCAGGCGCTGATCAAGGTCAGCTTCGTGCACGCCGGCAAGCCGGTGGGCGATTGCCGCCCGCTGACCGCCGACGAGCTCGCCAAGCTGCCGCCGAACATGCGCGCGCCGATGAAGTGCCCGCGCGAGCGCTCGGCGGTGACCGTCGAGGTCGACCTCGACGGTGCACCCGCGGTGCGCGCGGTGGCGCCGCCGTCGGGCCTGTCGCGCGACGGCGCGTCGGCGTTCTACCAGCGGCTCGCGGTGCCCGCGGGCGAACGCCGCGTCGCCGTGCGCCTGCGCGACGACGCGCGCAGCGAACGCTTCGAGTACCAGGTCGAGTCCACCGTGAAGCTCGCGCCGGCGCAGGTGCTGGTGATCGACTTCGACGCCGGGAAAGGCGGCATCACGTTCCAATGAACACGCTCACCGACACCCCGTCCGAGGCCCCGCTGCTCGTGCCGCGCGCGCTGCGCCCGGCCAGCGCGGCCGACTACAGCCTGCCGGTGCAGGCCTCGCAGCGCGCGCTGGCGCGCGGCTGGCTGTGGCTGGGGCTGGTCGCGCTGATCGCCTCGGGCCTGTTCTCGGTGCTGCTGGTGCTCGCGCGCACGCCGGGTGTCAACGCCTGGCTGCCCGGCGTCGACTTCTTCCGCGTCGCGCTGGTGCTGCACGTCGACCTGTCGGTGCTGGTGTGGTTCGTCGCGGTGGCCGGCATGCTGTGGAGCGTCGCGTCGACGCCGCGCGGCGAGCTGTGGAGCTGGGCCGCGCTGGGCGCCGCCGGCGCCGGCACCGCGCTGATGTCGCTGGCGGCGTTCGTCGCACCCGGCGCGCCGATCATGGCCAACTACATCCCGGTGCTCGAGTCGCCGCTGTTCAAGGCCGGGCTGGCGGTGTTCGGCGTCGGCGCCGCGCTGCTGGTGCTGCGCACGATGGCCGCGGCGCCGCGCGTGGGCACGCAGCCCGACGGCGCCGGCGCGCTGCGCTTCGGGCTCAACGCCTCGGCGGTGGCGGGGGCGGTGGCGCTGATCGCGTTCGTCTGGTCGATCGTCGTGGTGCCGACCACGCTCGACGGCAAGGCCTACTACGAGATCCTGTTCTGGGGCGGCGGCCACGCGCTGCAGTTCACGTGGACGCTGCTGATGCTGGTGGGCTGGCTGTGGCTCGCGCAGGCCTGCGGCGCGCGCGTGCCGCTGAGCCCGCGCGTGACGCTGCTGCTGTTCGCGCTGGCGCTGGCCAGCGTGTTCGTGACGCCGTACGCCTACCTCGCGCACCCGGTGACCAGCGTCGAGCACCGCGACCTGCACACCTGGGCGATGCGCTTCGGCGGCGGCGTGGCGATCTTCCCGCTGGCGCTGGCGGTGCTGCTGGCGCTGGCCGGGCTGCGCGGCGTCGCCGACGAGGCGCGGCCGCTGCGCGCCGCGCTGGTGTCGTCGATGCTGCTGTTCGCCGCCGGCGGCGTGATCGGCATGACGATCAACGGCAGCAACGTGAAGATCCCGGCGCACTACCACGGGTGCATCGTCGGCGTCACGCTGGCGCTGATGGGGCTGGTCTACCACCTGCTGCCGCGCCTGGGCTGGGCCGCGCCGCGCGGGCGCATGGCGGTGGCGCAGCCGTACCTCTACGGCGCCGGGCAGCTGATGCACATCGTCGGCCTGGTGTGGTCGGGCGGCTACGGTGTGCAGCGCAAGGTGGCCGGCGCCGAGCAGGTGCTGCACGCGCCGGGCGAGGTGTTCGGCATGGGCCTGATGGGCGCCGGCGGGCTGATCGCGATCGTCGGCGGGCTGCTGTTCGTCGTCGTCGTGCTGCGCGCGATGCGCGCCCCGCAGCGCTGAACGCCGCCGCAGGAGCCCGACGATGGCATTCGGCCCGAAGCGCGCGCTGCGCTACGTGTTCATGCGCGCCGAGGCGGTGTTCAACCGCGCCTTCGGCGACAAGCTCAACCCGCTGTACCACCTCGGCGCGCTGACTTTCTTCCTGTTCTGGATCATCGCCGGCACCGGGCTGTACCTGTACGCGTTCTTCGACACCAGCGTGCAGGGCGCGTACCGGTCGGTGGAGGCGCTGACGCACGGCCAGTGGTACGCCGGCGGCGTCGTGCGCAGCGTGCACCGCTACGCGTCCGACGCGATGGTCGTCACGATGCTCGTGCACCTGGCGCGCTATTGGGCCTACGACCGGCTGCGCGGCTTCCGCTGGTTCTCGTGGGTCACCGGCGTGGCGCTGCTGTGGCTGGTGTACATCGCCGGCGCCAACGGCTACATGCTGCCTTGGGACAAGCTCGCGCAGTTCGTCACCGTCGCCAGCTTCGAGTGGCTCGAGTGGCTGCCCGGCTTCGGCGGCACGCTGGTGCGCAACTTCATCGTCGACGCCAACGTCAGCGACCGCCTGTTCTCGCTGCTGGTGTTCATCCACATCGGCGTGCCGCTGGTGACGCTGCTGCTGATGTGGGTGCACGTGCAGCGCGTGCCCAAGGCGAGCACGCAGCCGCCGCGGCCGATCGCGCTGGCCGCGGTGGCCACGCTGCTGGTGCTCGCCGCGGTGCAGCCGGTGGTCAGCCAGGGCGGCGCGGCGCAGATGGCGGTGGCGCCGACCGCGCTCGAGCTCGACTGGTTCCTGCTGCTGCTGTACCCGCTGGTCTACGTCTGGCAGCCCGCCGCGCTGTGGGCGCTGGTGCTCGGCGCGACCGCGCTGCTGCTGCTGCAGCCGTGGCTGCCGCCGCGGCGCGGCGGCGCCGCGCAGGCGCATCGCATGACGATGCACCCCGGGGCCGTGGCGGTGAGCGCGCGCGGCGGCGAGACCATCCTCGAGGCCGGGTTGCGCGCCGGGCTGGCGCTGCCCTACGACTGCCGCGCCGGCGGCTGCGGCGTGTGCGTGTGCACGGTGCTCAACGGCAGCGTCGACCACGGCAACTATCAGGAGGCGGCGCTCACCGCGGCGATGCGCGCACGCGGCCAGGCGCTGATGTGCTGCGCCACGCCGCTGGAGGACATCGAGGTCGAGGTCGACGTCGCGGCCGAGTCGCTGCTGGCCGCCGAGGCGCCGCGGCGCCACCGCGCGCGCGTCGTGAGCATGCAGCGCCTGAGCGGCGACGTGATGCAGCTGCGCCTGGAACTGCCGCAGGGCCAGCGGCTGCCGTTCGCCGCCGGCCAGTACATCAACATCGTGCTCGACGACGGCGCCAAGCGCGCGTTCTCGTTCGCCAACGCGCCGCAGGACGACTCGCACATCGAGCTGCACGTGCGCCTGGTGCCGGGCGGACGCTTCACGACCCACGTCTTCGAGCGCATGCGCGAGGGCGACACGATCGAGTTCGAGGGCCCGCTGGGCCGCTTCACGCTGCGCGACAGCCAGCGCCCGATCCTGTTCATCGCCGGCGCCACCGGGTTCGCGCCGATCAAGAGCATCGTCGAGGACGCGTTCGCGCGCGGCATCCGCCGTCCGATGTGGCTGTACTGGGGCGTGCGCGAGCGCAAGGACCTGTACCAGGCCGAACTCGCCGAGCGCTGGCAGCGCGAGCACGACAACTTCCACTTCGTGCCGGTGCTGTCCGACGTCGCCGCCGACGACCCCTGGCCGGGGCGGCGCGGCCTGGTGCACCACGCGATGCTCGAGGACTTCCCCGACATGGCCGGCTACGAGCTGTACGCCTGCGGCTCGGTGCGCATGATCGAGGCCGCGGTGCCGGCCTTCGTCGCCCAGGGGCTCGACGAGAACTTCTGCTACTCCGACGCGTTCGTGCCGTCGCACGGCGCCGCGCCGGCCAAGGCCCCTGCGTCGACCTGACCCCCGTGACGACCGTTTCGACGACCCTGCCGACGACGTGCCGATCCAGAAGATACACTATGCGTATAGCTTCTAGAGCCGCGCTGCGATGCAACGCCTGATCCCCCTGCGCGAACCGGCCCCGGTGCGCCCCGGCGCGCCGTCGTGGCGCGCCTTCCTCGAACTGGGCTTCCGCCCGCTGTACCTCGCGGGCACCGGCTGGGCGCTGGTGTCGATCGCGATCTGGGTGTTCGCGCCGCACTGGCTCGCCGGGCCGCTGGCCGGCGTGGCCTGGCACGCGCACGAGATGCTGTGGGGATTCGTCGCGACGATCGCGGTCGGCTTCCTGCTGACCGCCGGCGCCAACTGGACCGGCCAGGTGCCGCTGGCCGGCGCGGGGCTCGGGGCGGCGCTGGCGCTGTGGGCGGTGGCGCGGGCGGGTTTCCTGGTCGGCACCCCCGCCGCGTTCCACGTCGCCGCGGCGGCCGAACTGCTGTTCTTCGCCGTCGCCGCCGCGGCGATGGCGCGCGTCGTCTGGCGCACGCGCAACCGGCGCAACTACGTCGTGCCGCCGATGATGCTGGGCCTGGGGGTCGCCGACGCGCTGTTCCTCGCGTCGCTCGACGACTGGACGGCGACGCTGCGCGCGTTCAACGCCGGGCTGCTGGTGATGGCGCTGATCGCGCTGCTGGTCGCGCGCCGCGTGATCCCGTTCTTCGCGATGCGCGCGGTCGCCGGGCTGCAGATCCCGATGCACGACGACACCGCGCGCGCGCAGCTCGTCGCAGGCGCGGTCGCGGTGGTCGCGCTGCTCGCCGGCTGGCCGTGGCTGCTCGCCGCCGGCGCGGGCACCGCCGGCGCGCTGGCGCTGTGGCAGGTGCTCGCGTGGCGTCCGGCCGCGGTGCGCGCGCGGCCGATCCTGTGGATCCTGTATGCCGGGTACGCGGGGCTGGGCATCGGGCTGCTCGCCGCGGCGGCGCAGGCCGCCGGCGTACCGATGCGCTCGGCCTGGCCGGTGCACCTGGTCGCGATGGCCGGCTTCTCGGTGCTGATCATCGGCATGGTCACGCGCACCGCGCTGGGCCACCTCGGGCGCGCGCTCGAGCTCGACCGCAGCATGGTCGCCAGCTACTGGCTGGTGATCGCGGCCGTGGCGCTGCGGCTCGCGGCGCTGTGGCCTTCGGCGGCGTCGCCGCTGCTGCTGCAGGCGTCGGCGCTGGCCTGGGTCGCGGCGTTCGCCGCGTACCTGTGGCGCTTCACGCCCTGGATGATCCGCCCGCGCCCCGACCGGCCGCCGCCTGCGCCGCGCAAAACTTGAACCAGCGCAAGGACGCCGCGCCCGCGCGACCTAGCATAGATACATTCACGATCGATCTTCAAGACCGTCCACCCCCCCCCACCAGGAGCCCACCCGCATGAGCACCACCGTCGACGTGCGCACCATCGTCCCGCGCGAACGCCATCCGCTGATCTTCTCGACCTTCGACGGCCTGAAGGCCGGCGACGCCTTCGAGCTGGTCAACGACCACGACCCGAAGCCGCTGTACTACCAGTTCGCCGCCGAGCGCCACGGCCAGTTCAGCTGGGACTACCTCGAGCAGGGCCCCGACACCTGGCGCGTGCGCATCGGCAAGACCGGGCGCGACTGCTGCGGCAGCTGCGGCGGCTGAGGACGGCGGCGATGAGCACCGTGCACCTGCACCTGTCGCCCGACGCGATCTACCCGTTCGACGCGCGCGGCATCGCCAAGCGTTTCCGTCACGCCGCGATCTTCGGCGCGCTCGACGCGCTGCACCCCGGCGAGACGATGCGCTTCGTCAACGACCACGACCCGCTGCCGCTGCTCGACCAGCTCGCCCGTCGCTACGGCGAAACCGTGGCGGTGACCTACCGCCAGCGCGAGCCGGGCGGCGTGGTGATCGACTTCGTCAAGGCGGCGTGATGCCCCACGCCGGGCAGAATGCGGCGATGCTGCCGTGCCCGGTGACCCAGCTGCTGTGGCGCGCGCTCGCGCTGCTGTGCGTAGCGCTGGGCATGCTCGGCGTCGTGCTGCCCGGGCTGCCCACGGTGCCGTTCCTGCTGGTGGCCGCCTGGGCCGGCGGCCGCGGCTGGCCGTGGATCGAGTACTGGCTGCTCAACCACCCGAAGCACGGCCCGGCGATCCGCCGCTGGCGCGACCACGGCGCGGTGCCGCGCCGCGCCAAGTGGGGCGCGTCGCTGATGATGGTGGCCAGCGCCGTCGTGCTCGCGCTGTCGCCGCTGCCGCTGTGGCTGCAGCTCGGCGTGCCGGCCTTCATGGCCTGCGTCGCGCTGTGGCTGTGGCGGCGCCCGGAGGTCTGAGGAGACCACCCCCGAAGCGCCCGCGGCGGCCGCTCGACGCCGGCAACGCAGTCGCCACCGACGCACGCCCGGACGATCGACGCGGCCGTCCTTCGATGCGGGGCACGACCCGCGGGTCAGCCGGTGCGGTCGACCTGCGGCAGCACCCGTGCGCGCACCGTCCGCGTCGGCCACGCGAACACGCCGCCGCCGAGGTGGTGCAGCGTGTGCAGGTCGGCGTTGTCGTCGCGCAACGACCAGCGCCCGTCGGCGAACACGCGCGCGTCGGCCTGCGCCCAGACGACCTCGCCGAAGAAGGTGTCGTAGGCCCGTTCGCTGTGCGGCTCGGCGATGCGCCGGCACTCGAGCCAGGCCACGCAGCCCTCGACCAGCGGCAGCCCGAGCACCGGGCCGTCGAAGCTGTCGATGCCCCAGCGCGCGAACTTGTCGCCGTCGCGCCCCGATGCGCTGCCCACCGTGAAGGTCAGGTCGGCCAGCGCGCGCGCCGGGACGCTCAGCGAGAACGCCCCCGCGGCGAGCACCAGCTCGCGCGTGTACGTGCTCTTGTCGACGACCACCGCGATGCGCGGCGGCGTGAACTCGACGGGCATCGACCACGCCGCCGCCATCAGGTTGCGCCGCCCGCCGTGCGCGCTGCCGACGAGCACCGTCGGCCCGTGGTTGACGAGGCGGCTCGCGTGCGCGAGGTCGACGTCGCGTCGCATCCCGGTCATCCGCGCCGCGTCGACCACACCAGCGTCGCCGCCGCCAGGTCCTCGAGCGCGGTGCCCACCGACTTGAACACCGTGCGTTCGGTGGCGTCGCACCGCCCGGGCACCTCGCCGCGCGCCAGCGCGGCCAGCGTGCCGCGCACCGCGTCGCGCGCGAACACCCCGCGCGACATCGGCCCCAGCAGCTCGCCGCTCTTGGCCAGCGCCTCGTCGGTGTCGACGTAGATCGCCGCGCCGGCGAACGCGTCGTCGTCGGCCTCGCGCATCGCCGGCGTGAAGCTGCCGATCAGGTCGAGGTGGCTGCCGGCGCGCAGCCAGCGCCCCTGCACCACCGGGGCGGTGGCCAGCGTCGCGCAGCTGACCACGTCGGCCGCGGCCGCCGCGGCGTCGAGCGCGTCGACCGCCGCCGCGTCGAAGCCGTCGTCGCGCAGCAGTGCCGCCAGCCGCTGCGCCGCCTCGGCGCGGCGCGCCCACACGCTGACGCGCTCGATCGGCCGCACCACGCGGTACGCCGCCGGCAGCAGCCGCGCGACCGCGCCGGCGCCGACCACCAGCAGGTGCCTGGCGTTGCCGCGCGCCAGCCACGACGCGGCCAGCGCCGACGCCGCCGCGGTGCGGCGCGACGTGATCACCGCGCCGTCCATCAGCGCCAGCGGCGCGCCGCTGAGCGCGTCGAACAGCAGGTACGCGGCGTGCAGCCCGGGCAGCCCGCGCGCCGCGTTGCCCGGCGCGATGTTCACCGTCTTGACGCCGTAGTGCCGCGCGGTCCACGCCGGCATGATCAGCGAGGTCATCGTCTCGGCGCCGGCCGCCACCTCGTGCACGTGGCGCGGCGGCACCGTGCAGCCGGCGGCGAACTGCGCGCGCAGCGCCGGCACCAGCCGCTCGAAGGGCAGCGCGGCGCGGGTGGCCTCGGCGTCGAAGGTCTGCATGGGGGACGAGGTCGCGGTGCGGCGCGGCCAGCATACCCGCGCCCGCGGCGGGGGCGGGCGTGGCGCCGCCGCCACCGTCTCGGTGAAACCCCGCAGCCCGCGCCGCGCGCCGCTCTGCGCCAGGTCAAAGAATCGCGCCGACGGTGCCGACCCCGCATTGCCGACACTAGATGTAGTGGGTAGGCTGCGCCCCGCACACTAGATCTGGGGACACGAGGGAGGGCCATGCACACCGCCGCGCACACCGCCATCACGCACGCGATCAAGCGCGACGGCCGCGTCGTCGCCTTCGACGCCGCGAAGATCGCCCGCGCGATCGAACGCGCCGGCGCCGCCACCGGCGAGTTCGGCGCCGACGAGGCGCAGCGCCTCGCGCTGCACGGCGTGCTGCCGCGGCTGGCGGCGCTCGGCGCGGTCACGCCGGCGATCGAGCAGATCCAGGACCAGGTCGAGGCGACGCTGTTCGACGCCGGCTGGCGGCGCACGCTGCGCGCCTACACCGTCTACCGCGACCAGCACCGCAAGCTGCGCGACGCGAAGAAGACGCTGGTCGACGTGCAGTCGGCGATGGACGAGTACCTGCAGCAGCGCGACTGGCGCATCAACGCCAACGCCAACCAGGGCTGGAGCCTGGGCGGGCTGATCCTCAACGTCAGCGGCAAGGTGGTGGCCAACTACTGGCTCGACCACGTCTACCCGCCCGAGGTCGGCCGCGCCCACCGCGACGCCGACATTCACGTGCACGACCTCGACATGCTCAGCGGCTACTGCGCCGGCTGGAGCCTGCGCACGCTGCTGCACGAGGGGCTCAACGGCGTGCCGGGCAAGGTCGAGGCCGGGCCGCCGAAGCACCTGAGCAGCGCGGTGGGCCAGATCGTCAACTTCCTCGGCACGCTGCAGAACGAGTGGGCCGGCGCGCAGGCCTTCAGCAGCTTCGACACCTACCTCGCGCCGTACGTGCGCAAGGACGGCCTCGACTACGCGCAGGTGCGCCAGTGCCTGCAGGAGCTGATCTACAACCTCAACGTGCCGTCGCGCTGGGGCACGCAGACGCCGTTCACCAACCTCACGTTCGACTGGACCTGCCCCGAGGACCTGCGCGAGCAGGTGCCGGTGATCGGCGGCGTCGAGATGGCGTTCACCTACGGCGAGCTGCAGCGCGAGATGGACCTCGTCAACCGCGCCTACATCGACGTGATGATGGCCGGCGACGCCAAGGGCCGCGTGTTCACGTTCCCGATCCCGACCTACAACATCACCAAGGACTTCGACTGGGACAGCGCGAACGCGCAGGCGCTGTTCGAGATGACCGCGCGCTACGGGCTGCCGTACTTCCAGAACTTCCTCAACTCCGACCTCGAGCCGCACATGGTGCGCAGCATGTGCTGCCGCCTGCAGCTCGACCTGCGCGAGCTGCTCAAGCGCGGCAACGGGCTGTTCGGCTCGGCCGAGCAGACCGGCTCGCTCGGCGTGGTCACCGTCAACTGCGCGCGGCTCGGCCACCTGTTCGCCGGCGACGAGGCCGCGCTGCTCGCGCGGCTCGACCAGCTGCTCGAGATCGGCCGCGACAGCCTCGAGATCAAGCGCAAGGTCATCCAGCGGCTGATCGACCAGGGGCTGTTCCCGTACACCAAGCGCTACCTGGGCACGCTGCGCAACCACTTCTCGACGCTGGGCGTCAACGGCATCAACGAGGCGATCCGCAACTTCACGCACGACCGCGAGGACATCACCACGCCGTGGGGCCACGCGTTCGCGCTGCGCCTGCTCGACCACGTGCGCGCGCGCATGGTGCAGTTCCAGGAGGACACCGGCCACCTGTACAACCTCGAGGCCACGCCGGCCGAGGGCACCACCTACCGCTTCGCCAAGGAAGACCGCAAGCGTTTCCCCGGCATCCTGCAGGCCGGCACGCCCGAGCAGCCGTACTACACCAACAGCTCGCAGCTGCCGGTGGGCTTCACCGACGACCCGTTCGAGGCGCTCGAGCGCCAGCAGGAGCTGCAGCGCAAGTACACCGGCGGCACCGTGCTGCACCTGTACATGAGCGAGCCGCTGTCCAGCGCAGACGCCTGCCGCGAGCTGGTCAGGCGCGCGCTGTCGCGCTTCCGCCTGCCGTACGTCACCGTCACGCCGACGTTCTCGATCTGCCCGACGCACGGCTACCTGCGCGGGCGCCACGACTTCTGCCCGAAGTGCGACGACGAGCGGCTCGCGGCCAAACGCGCGCGGCTGGCCGTCGCCTGACCCCACCCGTCCCGTCCTTCCCCTCCACCCGCACAGGAGCACCGCGCATGAGCGACACCACGTTCGCCCCCGAGACCGCCACCGAAGTCACGCTCGCCGACGACGAGCGCCAGCGCTGCGAGGTGTGGACCCGCGTGATGGGCTACCACCGCCCGGTGTCGTCGTTCAACACTGGCAAGAAGGGCGAGTTCGCCGAGCGCGTGTACTTCGAGGAGCAGTGCGCGTTCGCGCACTGAAGCGCCCGCGGCGCGCTGCGCCGCGCCGCCAGCGCAGCACGATGGACCTCGCGACCACCATCGCGGCCGAAGTCGAGACCATCGACGCGACCGCCGACGCGACCGCCGACACGCGCGCCGGCGCGCTGCGCATCGGCGGCGTCACGCCGTTCACGACCATCGACTACCCCGGTGCGCTCGCCGCGGTGGTGTTCGTGCAGGGCTGCCCGTGGCGCTGCGTGTACTGCCACAACCCGCACCTGCAGCCGCGCGACGGCGCCGGCCATGCCGGCGGCTGGCCGGCGTTCGCACGCTGGCTGGAACGCCGCGCCGGGCTGGTCGACGCGGTGGTGTTCAGCGGCGGCGAGCCGACGCTCGACCCCGCGCTGCCGTCGGCGATGGCGGCGGTGCGCGCGCTGGGCTTTCGCGTCGGGCTGCACACCGCGGGCCTGTACCCGCGCCGGCTCGCCGCGGTGCTGCCGTCGGTCGACTGGGTCGGCTTCGACGTCAAGGCGCCGCTGGCCGACGCCGCCGCGCACGACCGCGTGACCGGCGTCGCCGGCAGCACGCGCGCGCCGCGAGCCGCGCTGGCGGCGCTGCTCGCTGCCGGCGTCGACTTCGAGTGCCGCACCACCGCGCACCCGGCGCTGCTCGACGACGCGGCGCTCGTCGCGCTCGGCGCGTCGCTGGCCGCGGCCGGCGTGCGCCGCTACGCGCTGCAGGTCTGCCGGCCCGCCGGCGCCACCGCGCCGCTGCCGGCGGTGAGCGCACACTACCCCGCGCGCACCACGCTCGACGCGCTGGGCGCGATGTTCGACCGCTTCGAACTGCGTCGCGACGCCTGAGGGCGGGCCGGCCGTCCCGCGCCCGCCGCCCTAGTCGCCGATCAGGTGCAGCACCACCTGGCGCGCGTGCGCGCGGCGGCGGTGCTCGTACAGGTAGATGCCCTGCCAGGTGCCCAGCACGAGCCGCCCGTCCACCAGCGGCACCGCCAGCTGCGTGGCGGTCAGTGCGCTGCGCACGTGCGCCGGCATGTCGTCGTCGCCCTCGCTGCGGTGCTCGAACAGCGCGTCGCCGTCGGGCACCAGCCGCGCGAAGAAGCGCTCCAGGTCGCGCTGCACGGCGGGGTCGGCGTTCTCCTGGATCAGCAGGCTGGCCGAGGTGTGGCGCACGAACAGCGTCAGCAGCCCGGTGGCGATGCCGCTGGCGCGCACCCAGTCGGCCACCGGGCGCGTGATGTCGACCATGCCCCGGCCGCGGTTGTTCACCTCGAGCGTGGTGTGCGACTGGCGCATGAACGATCGGCCCCTGCGGGCGGCTTGTAGTCGACGACGTGGTGCGGGGTCAACGGTGCGCGGGCCGGCCGCGGGCACAATGCGCGCCGCGCATGAACCTGATCGAGCACTACGCCGCGCTGCGCCACCTGCACCTGACGATGGTCGGCGCCAGCGTCGCCTGGTTCGCGCTGCGCGCCTTCGCGTCGCTGGCCGGCGCGCGCTGGCCGCTGGCGCTGTGGGCGCGCGCGACGAGCTGGGTCGTCGACACCGCGCTGCTCGCCGGCGGCGCGTCGCTGTGGATCGCGCTGCAGCTGCACCCGCTGGCCGACGCCTGGCTGGGCACCAAGCTCGCGCTGCTGGTGGTCTACGTGGGGCTGGGCACGATGGCGCTGCGCCGCTCGCGCGGCGTCGGCGCGCGGCTGGGCTGGACCGCGGCGGCGCTGGGCTGCTACGGCTACATGGCGATGGTCGCGATCACGCGCCAGCCGCTGTGGCCGCTGTGTTCGCTGCTCGGCTAGACGCGCCGCCGCCGGGCGCCGGCGCGCATGACATCGGTCAAATCCATGCCCCGGGCGTGCGCCTAAGGTGGCGCCCGCCCAGGCGGCCGGCCGCCGGCGCCGCGGCCGTGGCGCGCGCCGCAGCCGCCGGCCCGCCCCCTGCCGCACGATGAGCCCCGCCCCGGTCCCCCCCGCCGCCCCGCGGCCCGCCGCGCTGCGCCGCGCCGCCGCGGCCGCGCCGCCGCCGCCGTGGCGGCTGCGCTGGCTGTTCGCCGCGCCGCACCGGCTGGCGTTCGCCGCCGGCGCGCTGGTGCTGGGCGCGAGCGCGCTGTGGTGGGCGCTGGTGCTGCTGGCGCGTGCGCGCGGCGTGGCGCTGCCGTGGCAGCTGGCGCCGGCGCCGGCGCACGCGCTGCTGATGGTGTTCGGCTTCATGCCGCAGTTCTTCGCCGGCTTCCTGTTCACCGCCGGCCCGCGCTGGCTGGCGCTGCCGCCGCCCGACGCGCGCACGCTGCTGGCGCCGGTGCTGGCGCAGCTCAGCGGCTGGGCGGTGTTCGTGCTGGGCGTGCACGCGCCCACCGCGGCGCTGGGCACGCTGCTGTGCGCCGCCGGGCTGGCGGCGGTGGCGCTGGGCTGGAGCCTGGTCGTGCTGCGCTTTGGGCGGCTGCTGCGCGCCAGCCGCGTCGACGACCGGCTGCACCTGCGCTGCGCGGCCGGCGCGCTGGCGTTCGGCGCGCTGCTGCTGTGGGCCGCCGCCGCCGCGGTGGCGCTACAGCACGCGCCGTGGCTGCGCCCGCTGGCGCTGGCCGGCGTGTGGGGCTTCGCCGGCGTGGTGTTCGTGGCGGTGGCGCAACGCATGATCCCGCTCTTCGGCGCCGCGGCGCTGCCGGCGCTCGACGCTTGGCGGCCGAACGCGCTGCTGGCGGTGTTCGTCGGCGCGATGCTCGTCGAGGCCGCGGCGCACGCCGCGCAGGCGCTGTGGTGGCCGTGGCCGGCGGCGGCGCACGCGCTGCTGGCCGCGCTCGAGGCGGCGCTGGCGCTGCTGCTGCTGGCGCTGGCGTGGCGCTGGGCGCGGGTGGCCCCGCTGCGCCAGCGCCTGCTGGCGATGCTGTTCGTGGGCTTCGCCTGGCTCGGCGTGGCCTTCGCGCTGGCGGCGGCGTCGAACGCGCTGGCCGCCGCCGGCGGCGGTGCGCTGGGGCTGGCGCCGCTGCACGCCTTCACGATGGGCTTCCTCGGCTCGACGCTGCTGGCCATGGTCACGCGCGTGACCAGCGGCCAGGGCGGGCGCGCGCTGGCCGCCGACCGCATCGCCTGGGCGCTGTTCCTGGCGCTGCAGGGCGCGGTGCTGCTGCGCCTGGGCGCCGAACTGCTGCCGGCGCTGGCCGGCGTGCTGACCCCCGCCGCCGCGGTGCTGTGGGCCGCGGTGACCGGCGCCTGGGCGCTGCGCTACGGGCGCTGGTACGGGCGCCCGCGCGTCGACGGGCGGCCGGGGTAGCGCACACACGACGGCAGCGCTTGCACCCCGCCGCCGGTGGCCTAGACTAGCCCCCTACTGTATTTCCAACCAGTGGCCGACCCATTTTCTTCCCGCGCGCCCACGGTGGCGGCGCGCCCCACCGGAGACCGACACGATGAACCCCACCGACACCCCCCGCGCCAACGCCCGCGGCCACGCCCGCGCCGCGCTGCCTGGGCAGGACATCAGCACCGAGGTGCTGATCGAGAAGTACGCCAAGGACGGCGAGCGCAGCATCGACGAGGTGCGCCTGCGCGTGGCGCGCGCGCTGGCCGCCGTCGAGGCGCCCGAGCAGCGCGGCAAGTGGGAGCAGCGTTTCCTGCACGCGCAGCAGCGCGGCTTCGTGCCGGCCGGGCGCATCGCGTCGGCCGCCGGCACCGACCTCAGCGCCACGCTGATCAACTGCTTCGTGCAGCCGGTGGGCGACTCGATCGCGCAGGTCGACGAAGGCCACCCCGGCATCTACACCGCGCTCACCGAGGCCGCCGAGACGATGCGCCGCGGCGGCGGCGTGGGCTACGACTTCTCGCGCATCCGCCCCAAGGGCGCGTGGGTGGGCAGCACGCGCAGCGCCGCGTCGGGGCCGGTCAGCTACATGCGCGTGTTCGACCGCAGCTGCGAGACGGTGGAGAGCGCCGGCAGCCGCCGCGGCGCGCAGATGGGCGTGCTGCGCTGCGACCACCCCGACGTGGAGGAGTTCGTGCGCGCCAAGGACAGCGGCGACCTGAAGAACTTCAACATCTCGGTGGGCGTCACCGACGCCTTCATGCAGGCCGTGCTGGCCGACGGCGAGGTCGAGCTGACGCACCGCGCCGAGCCCGGCCCGGCGCAGAAGGCCGACGGCGCCTACCAGCGCGCCGACGGGCTGTGGGTGTACCGCAGGCTGCGCGCGCGCGAGCTGTGGGACCTGATCATGCGGTCCACCTACGACCACGCCGAGCCCGGCGTGCTGTTCCTCGACCGCATCAACGCCGACAACAACCTCGGCTACTGCGAGACCATCGCCGCCACCAACCCGTGCGGCGAGCAACCGCTGCCGCCCTACGGCTGCTGCTGCCTCGGCAGCATCGACCTGACGCACTTCGTGCGCGACCCGTTCGACGCCGGCGCGCGCTTCGACGACGCCGGCTTCGCCGAGGTGGTGCGCGTGGCCGTGCGCATGCTCGACAACGTGCTCGACGTCACCGTGTGGCCGCTGCCGCAGCAGCACGACGAGGCGATGGCCAAGCGCCGCGTGGGGCTGGGCTTCACCGGGCTGGGCGACGCGCTGGTGATGCTGGGGCTGCGCTACGACAGCGAAGCCGCGCGCGACATGGCGCGGCGCATCAGCGAGACGATGCGCGACGCCGCCTACGCCGCCTCGGTGGACCTGGCCGGCGAACGCGGCGCGTTCCCGCTGTTCAACGCCGACCTGTACCTGTCGGGCGGGCGCTTCGCGTCGCGCCTGCCCGCGGCGCTGAAGGAACGCATCCGCACGCAGGGCATCCGCAACTCGCACCTGCTGTCGATCGCGCCCACCGGCACCATCAGCCTGGCGTTCGCCGACAACGCCAGCAACGGCATCGAACCCGCGTTCAGCTGGACCTACACGCGCCGCAAGCGCGAGGCCGACGGCAGCTTCAAGGAATACGCCGTCGAAGACCACGCCTGGCGGCTGTACCGCCACCTGAAGGGCACCGACGCGCCGCTCACCGAGGCCTTCGTCACCGCGCTCGAGATGAGCGCCACCGACCACGCGGCGATGGTGGCCGCGGTGGCGCCGTACATCGACACCTCGATCAGCAAGACGGTGAACGTGCCCGCCGACTACCCCTACGCCGACTTCCAGGACCTGTACCTGCAGGCCTGGCAGTCGGGGCTGAAGGGGCTGGCCACCTACCGGCCCAACAGCGTGCTGGGCGCGGTGCTGAGCGTGGACAGCGCGCCCAAGCCGGCGCCGCTGTCGGCGCTGGCCGCCGAGGGCGCCGACGCGCGCCTGCGCGTGGACCGCCTGCCCGCGCCGGTGCTGCAGTCGCTGCGCTGGCCGGGCCGCCCCGACCTGCCCGGCGGCAACCCGGCGTGGAGCTTCATGATCCGCCACCCGCACGGCGAGTTCAGCCTGTTCGTCGGCGAGCTGCCCGCCGCGCCCGGCCCCGACGGCGGGCTGTTCGGCAAGACCGTGCCGTTCGAGGTGTGGGTCAACGGTGCCGAGCAGCCGCGCGGGCTGGCCGCGCTGGCCAAGACGCTGTCGATGGACATGCGCGCCAACGACGCGCAGTGGCTCAAGCTCAAGCTCGACGCGCTGGCCACCGTGGCCGAGGAACGCGCGTTCGAGATGCCGTTCCCGCCGCACGGCGAGAAACGCCTGTTCCCCGGCGTCGTGGCCGCCACGGCGGCGGTGGTGCGCTGGCGCTGCGAACAGCTGGGCGCGCTGGCCGCGTCGGACGAGGGCGGCGGCCCCACGCCGGTGCTCGACGCCATGTTCAGCCGCGACGAGCCGCGCACCGGCGCCGACGGCACGCTGGCCTGGGCGGTGGACATCGACAACCCGAGCACCGGCGAGGCCTTCACGCTGACGCTCAAGGAAGTCAGCCTGCCCGGCCCCGACGGCACGCGCGTCAGCCGGCCCTGCGCGATCGGCTTCTCGGGCAACTACCCGCGCGCGCTCGACGGGCTGGCGCGGCTGCTGAGCCTGGACATGCGCGTGATCGACCCGGCGTGGATCGGCATGAAGCTGCGCAAGCTGCTGAACGTGGGCGAGCCGCTGGGCCACTTCCTGGCCCCCGTGCCCGGCGAGCGCCGCCAGCAGGTGTGGCCCAGCACCGTGGCCTACCTGGCGCGGCTGGTGATCCACCGCTACGCGATGCTCGGCGTGCTCGACGAACAGGGCCTGCCGCTGCGCGAGATGGGCGTGCTGGAAGCCCCGTCCGCCAAGGCCGAAGGCGCCACCGTGGTGCCGATGGCCGGCCGCCCCTGCCCCGAGTGCGGCAACGCCACGATGATCCACAAGGACGGGTGCGACTTCTGCACCGCCTGCGGGTACGTGGGGCAGTGCGGGTGAATCCGCCGCGCGACCGGGCCGCCGAACGCGCCACGGCGGTGGCCGCAGCGCCGCCGGGCGCGGGGCGCATGCGGGTGACGAAGAAGCTCGCGCCCGACAGCCGCGGCGCGCTGAAGCTGGCGCGGCAGTTCGGCGAATCGCTGCTGTGCGTGCGCCACCGCACCGACGACCACGGCGAGTATCGGTACACGACGGTCGAACTGCTGGTCGACAAGGCGCGAGTGCAGCCGCGCAGCGACCACGTCGTTGGCGTACGCGTCGAGGCGCACGAGAAGGCGCTGCAGCAGCTGGTGCGCGCCGCCGGCGGCAGCTGGGACTACAAGGCTCGCGTCTGGCGCCTGCCGCGCCGCGTCGCCGGCATTCTCCGGCTGACCGATCGGATCACCGAGAAGTAGCTGCATGTGGATTCCACATTCATCTACTTCGATCTCCATGTGGAAACATGTTCCCACGGGTAGCCACGTCGGGTTGCTATCGATAACACGTTAGGCCGCTCAAGCCACAGGAGAGCTACTTCATGCACATTAAATACATCGCTGCTGCCGCTGCCCTTCTCGCTGCGAGCACCGCCCACGCCGATCCCGTGGACGACGCCTATCGCCTTTGCAAAGCAATGGAAGGCACGGGCCTGACTACCGAATGCGAAGTCAGTGGCTACCACTCCCGCGTGGACGTCACCATCGACACAACGGGAGCCGAAGCTCGGAAAATCTGTGCAGGTGTCGCCGAGCAGATGGCCCGAGCCGGCGCAAACTTTCAAGGGAAGTGGAAGCTTCGCATCCTGTCGCCCTACAGTGGAGATAAGGCAATCGCCGTTTGCCCGTTGCGGTAGGTCAGCATGTCCCAGCAACTCAAGGCCCAAGCCCAGGCTGCCGTAGCCGCGCTGGAAGAGTGCGCGCTCCGCCTGCTCTGCTCCAATCCTCACGGCCTTCGCACAGGCGAAGTCGCAGCCTTGCTCGGGATCGAGTCACACGTACCCGCTCGGAATTCCAACTGGCTCGCGCGCACTATCCTTGAGCAATTGGTGGTCAGTGGCAAGGTCGTATCGGTGAAGGCCGGCAATGCACGTCTGTTCAGAGCGGCCTAACCCTTCGCTCAAGCGGAGCGCCAACGGCAGGCCACCAGGCCCGGGCCTGTGGTACTCCGTACATTGTCACAGGCCCGGGCCTGGCGTCCTGCCGCTGTCGCCCGCTTAGCTCAAACGTTAGGCCTATGAAACACAAAGCTATCCACCGACCGATTCTTGAACTCTCAGCCGATGGGTCGCTCACACAGGCTGGACACACTTCGGAGTTCTCTGCAGAGAGAACGAATACTTTCGAGGTCGTTGCCGACAGTGCCGCGAGGCTGCGCAGGCTGTATGCAGAACTCAACCTTTCTTTGAGTAAGAGCCCTACGCTTCTCGCGCTCATTGAAGACACTGAAACCCTCGCAGCTGCATCCGAAGATGAGCGTACTTTTGCTCAACTCCTTTCAGCGCTGCAGGTTCAGCGCATCGCCGAGGCGATTCTTCCTCTTGCTGGTACGTCTCAGGTCCGCGAGAAGCTCGCTGAGACCCTTGATGGCGGGATAAGCCTTCTTTCCCGGACACGCTCCAAAGCCAAAGATACGCTCTGGGAGCTTGAACTGCATCGAGTTCTATCTGCCTGTGGCATCGCGACCAGGTTTGCCGAGCCGGACCTTATGGTTGCCCTGGCCGGCTCAGATGCCGGGGTTGCTTGCAAGAAGCTCTACTCTGAGGCGAACGTCGAGAAGGTGCTGTCTCAGGCCATTCAGCAGATCGAGCGCAACTGCAGTTCCGGCATCGTTGCTCTAGACATTGAAGACCTTCTGCCTGAAAACGCAATTCTTCAAGTCCCAAACTCGCAGGGTATGGACGCCCGCATGAACGCGCACAACGACAGCTTCATGCAGCGCCACGAAAGGCACCTGCGCAAGTACCTGGAGCCGGGCCGCGCCATTTCGGTAGTCGTCTCGTCTAGTGCCATCGTTGACATCCTCGACCGATCGCCGCGCTTTTACACGGCAAGGCAAACGACGATGTGGAACATTCCGAACAACTCCCCGGCGCAGTCAAGCCAAGTCGACGCAATCCTGAAGGCTTTACTGTCGTCGCATACAGCATAGGCCTAACTGGTCGTTCAACCGGAGCGCCAACGGCATGGCACCTGGCCCGCGCGGCGCTGTCTGCCTATCATGCGCCGCACGGGCCAGGCGCCACGCCGTCGTCGCCCGGTTAACTCTGCGTTAGGCCGCACAGGACGCGCTGCCGACGACTACCTGCCTCTCAAGACAGAGTGTAGAAGGGAGCCACGAGTGAACCTCAGTGCTGCACGCATCTTCGTTCGAGATCTTGAAGAAGCACAAGCCTTCTATGAACGGACGCTCGGCCTACCCCTACAGGCAGGTCAGGCGTCGGCCGGCTACTGCGTATTCGGGGTTGGCTCCTGTCAGCTGGTAGTTGAGCCGGTGCTGAAGGACGCCCCAGAAGATGAACAGGTCCTTGTCGGTCGCTTCACCGGGTTGTCCTTCGCCGTCTCTGACATACACACCAAACACCAGGAGCTAATCGCCAAAGGTGTCGCCTTTACAGGCGGGCCTGAACTCCAGTCTTGGGGAGGAACCCTTGCAACCTTCTCCGACCCAGCGGGAAACGAGATTCAACTCGTCCAGCATGCGAGTGCGGCCTAACCCCTTAGAGGGACTTCCCTTCCTGTCAAGCGGTATTCGCATTTGACGG
>NZ_DAOKZA010000056.1:0-19050 GCF_035325925.1 Azohydromonas sp.
GCTTCCACAGTAAATTCATGAAGCACGGTGACGCAAAGTCATTGACACGTTCCGGTCGGCGACAAAAGAAGCACTCGAAGCCGCCCAAGAAAGCCTGCTGGAGTCGCGAACGAGATACCGTGACCTGAGGTGCTGAACGCTGCGGCCTGAACGCTCGCCCGATACGGCGCACCGCGCGGCTCGCCTCGAACGACGGTGACCACCACGCCGCCGTTCGTCGCGCCGGCCCGGCTTTCATCGCGCCGCGCTCGCGGCCGCGCCGCCGCTGACCTACAGTGCGGCAGCACCCGAACCCGACCACGAGGCCAGCGCATGTCCGGCGGAAACTGGAAAGAACTGTTCAACGCGGGCTGCGAGGGCGACCTCGCGCTCGTCGAGTACCACGTGAAGTGCGGCGTCGACGTGAACTACGCGCACCCGGAGTTCCTGTCCACCCCGCTGGTGGGCGCCATCCTGGCCGGGCAGGAAGCGGTGGCGCTGTACCTGCTCGAGCACGGCGCGCTGGCCGACCTGCCGTCGGAATTCGACGGCCTGACGCCGGTGCAGGCGGCGCGGCAGGCCGGGCTGGCGCGGGTGGAAGACCGCCTGGTCGAGCTGGGCGCCGAGCGCCCGGCGGCGCCGACCGCCCATCGGCGCGGCTGGTTCGGCCGGTGGCTGCCGCGCAGCGGCGCGAGCGCGGCTGCCGGTACCTCCGCGCGACCGCTGCGCAGGGGCCCGTGAGCATGGCGAAGTTCTACGCCGGCGTCGCGCTGGCCGTCGTGCTGCTGCTCGCCGGCGTGCTGTTCGTCGCCGACCCGTTCTCGGCCGGCCCGTTCGTGACCGACTACTTCGCCGCCGGCGACTTCGCGCTGGGCGTGTTCGCCGCGGGGCACTTCGCGGCGGGGGTGTTCGCCGCCGGCACCTTCGCCGTCGGGGTGTTCTCGGCGGGCATCTTCTCGGTGGGCCTGTTTTCCATCGGGCCGTTCGCCTTCGGCCTGTACGCGCTGGGGTTCTTCGTGGTCGCGAAGCACAGGAAGACGCTGTCCGGCAAGCCCTAGTGCGCGCCGCGCGCAGGGCTGGCGCGCAGGGGGCCGGCGCGCACAGAATGCGCGCTCCCGTCCCCCACCGCCGACCGGAGGCAGCCATGTTCGACCACGACACCTGCTGCACCCTCGTGCCGTACTTCGAGGTGCAACCCGACCAGCTCGCCGCGTTCCAGGCGCTCGGCCCCCGCTTCGTCGAACGCACGCGCTCCGAGCCCGGGTGCCGCCACTACGCGTTTTCGTACTCGGGGCATACCGCGCACTGCCGCGAGGGCTACGACGACGCCGACGCCGTGCTGGCGCACCTGAAGAATGTCGGCGACCTGCTGGGCGAGGCGCTGAAGATCGCCAGGATCGTGCGCCTGGAAGTGCACGCGCCGGCGGCCGAGCTCGACAAGCTGCGCGCGCCGATGGCGTCGCTGAACCCGCAGTTCTTCGAGCTGGCCGAAGGCGGCATCCGCCGCGCCGGCCAGGGCTGACGCCGCCGCGCCCGCGCACGGCGTCGTAGCATCGGCGCTTCGTGCAGCCGCAGGGAGCCGTCGATGCCGTGGGTCAGGGTGTTCGTGGGGGTCGTCGCCGCGGTGTCGGCCGCCGGCGCGCTGGCCGTCGACGCGCGCGAGCGCAGCTTCATCCGCAAGGGCATGCCCGAGGGCGAGGTGGTGTTTCGCATCGGCAAGCCCGACCACGAGGCCTTCGTCAGCAACGTCAAGGGCCGGCCCGAGGTGAAGACCTGGACGTACTTCCCGCACCACCGCGACGCGCAGACGCTGACCATCATCACGCTGCGCTCGGGCGTGGTGTGGGACATCGAACGCAAGATCGCGCGCTGACGGTGCGATGACGGCGCGATGACGGCGCGATGAGGGCGCGCTGACGGCGCGCGGCCGCGCCGCGGCGCTCAGTCGCCGAACGGGGTGATGCGGTACTCGACCACCGCGTCGCTGGCCTCGAGCCGCTGCGACAGGCGCGCGGCGCTGGTGCGGTCGCTGGTGCGCAGCACCATGCCGTGGCGGCGCACGCGGTCCTGCGCGTCGTAGCGGTAGCTGAAGTGCGCGATGCTGAAGCCGTGGCCTTCCAGCAGCGTGCGCAGCGCCGCCTCGGTGATGTCGGAGCCGCGCGCGAAGCGCACCTCGAAGTGGTAGTAGGCCTGCGTCGGCATCAGCGCCTCGATCCAGCGGAACACCGACAGCATCACGATCGTCAGCACCACCGACACCACCAGCGGGAAGTAGAAGCCCACGCCGGCCAGGATGCCGATCGCCGCGGTGATCCAGATCGACGCCGCCGTGGTCAGCCCGCGCACCGACAGCCCCTCCTTGACGATCACGCCGGCGCCGAGGAAGCCGATGCCGGTCATGATGCCCTGGGCCATGCGCGTGGGGTCGAGCCGCACCAGGTCGGCGGTGGCGCGCACCCAGTGCGACTCGTACACCGTCACCAGCATCAGCAGGCTCGACGCGGTGCACACGATGGCGTGCGTGCGGAACCCCGCCGGCCGCCCGTGGTACGAGCGTTCGTAGCCGATCAGCGCGCCGGCCACCAGCGCGGCGAGCAGCCGCGCCAGCATCTCCAGGTCGTCGGCGGAGGGGGTCAGCGCATCGAGCATCGGGGTCGGGCGTCGGGCAGGGGCCGTGCGGGTTCTTGGCCCGCGCCGCGGCCGCTGCGATCATCGCGGCCGAGTATCTGACAACGGGGGCGCGCGTGACCGACCTGTCTTCGCTGCAAGCGCTGCTCGAACCGCTGTTGCCCGGGCTGATGGGCGTGCAGCTGGTCGAGGCGGCGCCCGACCGCGTGGTGGCGCGCATGCCGGTGCGCGCCGACCTGTGCACCGTCGGCGGCATCCTGCACGGCGGCGCGGTCATGGCCTTCGCCGACACGCTGGGCGCGGTGGGCACGGTGCTCAACCTGGACGCGGGGCAGTCGACCACCACCACCGACTCGAGCACCAAGTTCATCCGCGGCGCGAAGGCCGGCACCACGGTGCGCGGCGAGTGCACCGCGCTGCACCGCGGCCGCTCGACGATGGTCTGGCAGACCGCCGTCACCGACGCCGACGGCCGGCTGTGCGCGGTGGTCACGCAGACGCAGCTGGTGCTCGACGCGCGCGGCTGAACGCCGGCGGCGCCGTTCAGCGCCGCGCGAACTCGGGGATGCTGAAGCGCCTGCGGTACGCGCCCGGCGCCATGCCGGTGGTGCGCTTGAACAGGCGCCGGAAGAAGGCCGCGTCCTCGTAGCCGACGCGCCAGCTGACCTCGTCGACCGGCGCGTCGGTGCGCTCGAGCCGGCGCTTGGCGTCTTCCACGCGCAGCCGCTGCACGTAGTCGATGGGCGTCAGGCCGGTGGCCGCGGTGAAACGCCGCTTGAAGGTGCGTTCGGCCAGCTTGGAGCGCCGGATCATCGCCTCCACCGGGTTGGCCACCGAGAAGTGCTCGGCCAGCCAGCGCTGCGCCGCGGCGATCTCGGCGTCGCCGTGGTCGGTGCGGCCTTCGAAGGTGATGTAGGGCGCGAGCCCGTCCTGGTGCCACTGCAGCGCGTAGCGCCGCGCCACCTCCTGCGCCTCGGTGGCGCCGACGAAGCGGGCGATCAGGTACAGCGCCAGGTCGTGCCAGGTGTTCGACGCGCCCGAGCTGACCAGTTCCTCGCGCGCGCCCGAGACCACCAGCACGCGTTGCGGGTGGATGCGCACCGACGGGTGCGCGGCCGCGAACTCGCGCGCGTAGCCGAAGTGCACGGTGGCGTCCTTGCCGTCGTACAGCCCCGTCTCGGCGAGCAGGAAGATGCCCGAGCAGGCCGAGCACAGCAGCGCGCCGCGTTCGTGCATGCGTCGCAGCCAGCGCACCAGGCCGGGGTAGCGGCCGGTGGCCCAGCCGGCGCCGGTGACGAACACCGACGGCACGATGACGATGTCGCACGACTCGACGTCGTCGACGGCGCGCTGCACCGGGAACGGCACGCCGCTGGCCAGCGCCAGCGGGCCGGCGGCCTCGCCGACGACCTCGACGCGGAACGCCGGCGGCGCGCCGGCGCGGTCGCCCGCGCCGGGCAGGCCGCCCGGGCGGCCGGGCGCGCGCAGCACGTCGAACAGCCCGGCCAGCGTCGACACCGCCGCCTCGGGCAGCGCCAGCAACGCCACGTGCAGGGGGGATGCGCTCATGCCGATTCCTTGCGCGGTGCAGTCTAGCGGGCCTGCATCGTTCGCCGCCGTGGCACGAACGGACCGATTGCGGGCGATTCCGGCTCTGCCCTTCGCGGGCGCGTGCGACGACGATTCCCCCGTCATCCACACACCCCACCGGAGCCCCCACGATGGACACCCCCGTCAGCGAAACCTCCAGGCTCGACGCCTTCGTCGCCCACGCCGTCGGCGACCTCACCGCCGGCTACGTCGGCGTGATGGTCAGCATCGGCAGCAAGCTCGGCCTGTACAAGGCGCTGGCCGGCGCCGGCCCGCTGAGCGCGAAGGAGCTCGCGCGGCGCGCCGGCTGCGCCGAGCGCTACGTGCGCGAGTGGCTCAACGCGCAGGCCGCCGGCGGCTACGTCGGCTACCACGCCGCGAGCGACACCTACGAGCTCGCGCCCGAACAGGCCGCGGTGCTGGCCGACGAGGACAGCCCCTTCTACCTGCCGCCCGCGTGGGAGATGCCGGCGGCCATGTGGGCCGACGAGCCGAAGGCGCTCGAGGCGTTTCGCACCGGGCGCGGCGTGGCCTGGGGCGAGCACGACCCGCGCATGGCCTGCGGCGTGGCCGCGTTCTACCGCAACGGCTACAAGGCCAGCCTGGTGCCGCAGTGGCTGCCGGCGCTCGACGGCGTGGTGGCGCAGCTCGAGGCCGGCATCGCGGTGGCCGACATCGGCTGCGGCCACGGCCACTCGACGCTGCTGATGGCGCAGGCGTTCCCGAACTCGCGCTTGCACGGCTTCGACACGCACGCGGCGTCGATCGCCGCGGCGCGCGAGCTCGCGCGCGAAGCCGGCGTCGCCGACCGCGTGACGTTCGAGGTCGCGAACGCGCGCGACTACCCCGACCACGGCTACGGCCTGGTGTGCTTCTTCGACACGCTGCACGACCTCGGCGACCCGGTGGCCGCGGCGCGCCACGCCGCCGAGGTGCTCGCGCCCGGCGGCACGGTAATGCTGGTCGAGCCGTTCGCGCACGACCGCGTCGAGGACAACCTGAACCCGGTCGGGCGGCTGTACTACGGCGGCTCGACGCTGATCTGCTGCGCGCACGCGATCTCCGAGGGCGGCAAGCTCGTGCTCGGCGCGCAGGCCGGGCCGAAGCGGCTCGCCGAGGTGTTCCGCAAGGCCGGCTTCACGCACTTCCGGCGCGCCGCCGAGACGCCGTTCAACCTGATCTTCGAAGTGCGCCGCTAGCGCCCGCGACCGCGCCCGCGCCGGCCGCGGTTCGACCCGCGTCGCGGCCGGCGACTGCGTGCCCGTCCTGCCGGCGGCGCGCCCGACGCGCCCGCGCGCCGGGCCGCGCTCGCCCGCGGGTTGCCGTCGTCACCCCCGGACCCGATCCGTCCCTCCCCGAAGGAGCTTCACCATGTCCACGTTCATCCGCTTCCACCGCAGCGCGCTGGCTGCCGCCGCCGTCGCCGCCCTCGCCGCCATCGCCTCGCCGTCGCAGGCCGCGTCCCCGGCCGCATCCTCGGCGGCCGCCTGGTGCGCCGACCGCTGCGACCAGGTCGTCATCGACTGGAACCTGCAGACGCACCAGGTCATCAAGGCCGCCGAGGGCTACGCCAACCCGATGGCCGCGTCGCGCGTGCTGGCGATGGTGCACCTGGCGATGCACGACGCGGTCAACGCCGCGCAACCGCGCTACCACGCGCACACCTACCGGCCCGCCGTCGGCGCCGCGCCGCGCGGCAGCGTCGACGCCGCCGTCGCGGCCGCGGTGGCGGCCCACGACGTGCTCGTCGCGCTGTACCCGAAGCAGGCGGGCCTCGTGCGGCCGGCGCTCCACGCGACGCTGCTCGACGCCGGCCCCGGCGCGGCGGTCGAGCAGGGCAGGCAGGTCGGCGCCGCGGCGGCGGCGGCGATGCTGGCGGCACGCAGCGACGACGGCAGCCGGGCCGACGAGGCCTACACCCCGGGCACGCGCCCCGGCGACTGGCAGTTCACGCCGGGGTTCGACTTCATCGCCGCGCCGCACTGGCGCGCGGTCAAGCCGTTCACGCTGCGCGCCCCCGAGCAGTTCCGCGTCGCCGCACCGCCGGCGCTGACGAGCGCGGCCTACGCCGCCGCCTTCGACGAGGTGAAGTCCACCGGCAGCCGGGCCGCCGACGCGCGGCGCAGCGCCGAACAGACGCAGTACGCCGCCTACTGGTACGAGTTCTCGGACATCGGCTGGAACCGCATCGCGCGTGTCGTGGCGCGCGACCGGCCGCAGGACCTGTGGCAGCGCGCGCGCACCTTCGCGCTGCTCAACGCGGTGATGGCCGACGCCTACATCGCCGGCTGGGACAGCAAGATGCACTACGATTTCTGGCGCCCCGTCACCGCGATCCGGCAGGCCGATCGCGACGGCAACGCGGCGACGCTGGCCGACGCGGCCTGGGCGCCGCTGCTGCCCACGCCGCCGATCCAGGACCACCCGTCGACGCACAGCGCGCTGGGGGCCGCGGCGGCCGTGGTGCTGGCCGGCACGTTCGGCAGCGACCGCGTGCGCTTCACGATGGCCTCGCCGACCGCGGCGCCCGCCACGCCGGCACGCACGTTCACCAGCTTCTCCGCCGCGGCCGCCGAGAACGCCGATTCGCGCGTGCGCGCCGGACTGCACTTCCGCTTCGCGACCACGGCGGGACTGCGGCTGGGCGAGCAGATCGGCCAGCAGGCGCTGGCCCGGCAGCTCGCGCCCCGGCGATGAACGACGCCGCAGGAGCCGGGGCCGTGGACGGGTCGCGCCGGCGTCGCGCCGACGCCACCGGCATCGCCGCGCTGGCGGCGCTGACCGGTGCGTCGTGCCTCGTGCTGCAGTGCTTTGCCGGTGGCCGCGGCGTGATCGCGCTCGCGGTGTTCGAGGCCACGCTGGCGGCGGGCTTCCTCGCGCCGTGGCTGCGCGACCCGACGCGCCGCCTCGCGCTGCTTCGGCACGCCGGCTGGCTCGTCGGGCTGTCGCTGCTGAGCGCCACGCTGCCGTTCGTGCCGTCGGCGTTCGCCGCGTCGCGCGACGACCCGGCGCTGCGCGCCGTCGCGCAGGCCAGCCTGCCGCTGGCGGTGACCTTCGTCGGCGCGGTGTGGCTCGGCGCACGCGCCGGCGGCGTGGCGTTCGCCGGCTTCGTCGTCGGCGTGGGCGGCGCGGCGCTGCTGGCCTGGGACTGGCTCTCGAGCGGGCCGGCGCCGCACGCGGTCGGCGCCGCGCTCGGCGCCGCGGGCGGCGTGGCGGCGGTCGTGTGGCGGGCGCCGGCCGAGTTCGCGCTGGTGGCCGCGTCGATCGCGGCGCTGTGCAGCGTGGCGGGCACGCCGGCGCACCGGCGGCCGCGCTCGGGCGCCGAGCCGGTCGTGCTCGCCGTCGCCGCGCAGGGTGGCGCGGCGCTCACGCTGCTGCTGCCGGCGCTGCGGCTGTGGCGCGGCGCCGGCGTCGACGGCATCGACTGGAGCGGCGTGGCGCTGCTCGGCATCGTCGGCGCGGGCGTCGGCCGCGCGCTGTACCTGTGCATCGATCGGCGCGGGGGGTGGCCCGCGGCGCGACGCGCGCGAGCCGCGGCGCCCGGGCTGCAGCCCTGATCGAACGGCGCCGGCCGGGTCGAACGGTTGTAGGCTTGCACCGGTCGTCGCCAACGCCGAACCCTGCCATGCCGATGAAGCCGATCCCGTCGCTCGCCGTGAGCCTGCTGCTCGTCGCCTGCGCCACGCCGCCCGCCGACCGCCACGTGCCGATCGACGAGGCGCGGTCCAGGCTGCCGCACAGCTCGCCCGAATGCCTGGCCGCGAACCTGCCGGCGGCCGAGCCGTTCCCGGCCAGCGCGATCCCCGACGCGGCGATGGCCCGGCGGCAAAGCGGCTGGGTGGCGGTGCGCTACGACGTGGTCGACGGCGTGGCGCGCAACGTGGCGGTGGCCGCCAGCAGCCCCACCGGGCTGTACGACGCGGCGGCGCTGCAGCACGCGGCACGCTACCGTGCCCCGGCCCGCGGCACGGTGCGCGGCTGCGTGATGGTCATCGACGTGCGGTTCTGAGGGCGGGCCGTGTCGCCAGCAGCGCCGTCATGACACCCGGTGTGGCCTTTCCCGCCGACGGCGGCTGCGACTGCCGTGCCGTGCGCTACCGCATGCACACCGCGCCGCTGGTGGTGCACTGCTGCCACTGCCGCTGGTGCCAGCGCGAGACCGGCTCGGCGTTCGCGCTGAACGCGATGATCGAGTCCGACCGCGTGACGCACCTCGGCATCGAGCCGGAGATCGTCGACACGCCGTCCGAAAGCGGGCTCGGCCAGCGCATCGCGCGCTGCCTGCGCTGCAGGGTGGCGGTGTGGAGCCACTACGCCGGCGCCGGGCCGCTGACGCGCTTCGTTCGCGTGGGCACGCTCGACGACCCCGACCGGCTGCCGCCCGACGTGCACATCTTCACCGCGTCGAAGCAGCCTTGGGTGGTGCTGCCGCCGGGCGCGCGCGCCTTCGACGCGTACTACGACCGCGACGAGGTGTGGTCGCCGGCCAGCCTCGAGCGCCGCCGCGCGCTGCTGCCGCGCATCGAGGCCTACCGGGCCGCACTGGCGAGGAGAACCGATGGAGATGCCTGAGAACCCGTCATTGCGCCGCGCGCCGGCGCTGTCGCGCACCGCGTTCGCGGCGTTGCTGGCCATCGCGGCCGTGTCTGCCGGCTGCGGCGGCGGCGACGGTCCGGTGTGCACCGCCGAGGCGCGCGCGTCGGTGCTGCTCACCGCGGTCGACGGCGGCGGTGCGCCGCTGGCGGGCTACGACGTCGACTTCAGCGTCGACGGCGGCGCGGTGCAGCGCGTGCGCTGCGAGACCGCCGCGCCCTGCGCGATCGCCTACGAGGTGGCCGGCCGCTTCGTGCTGAACGCGACCAAGCCGGGCCACCTGCCGGCGTCGGCCAGCGTCGTCGTCGGCGCCGACGAGTGCCACGTGCAGACGGTGCCGGTGCAGCTGACGTTGCGCGCGGCGGGCGGCTGAACCGGCGCGCCGCGCGTCGAGGCCGGGCTGGGCACGCTGCGGCTCGGCGTCGAGGAACGCGCGTTCTGGCAGGCGTCTCGGCCGTGGCTCGGGGGGCCGGGGCTGCGCCGCCGATCGGCCGCGCACTGACTTCGGTCAAGACCATGGTGCGGTGTCACCCGTAGCCTCACGGGTTCGCCCCCGTCAGGCCACGCCATGGAATTCCCTTCGATCGACCCCGCCATCGCCGCGCTGCTCCAGCGCAGCGGGCTGGCGCCGCTGCGCCTGCGCGGGCGCACGCTGCTGCCCATCGTGCAGGGCGGCATGGGCGTGGGCGTGTCGGCGCACCGGCTGGCCGGCAGCGTGGCCGCGCTCGGCGGCGTCGGCACGATCAGCTCGGTCGACCTGCGCCGCCACCACCCCGACCTGATGGAGCGCACCCGCGCGCTCGAGGGCCGCGGCGTCGACACCGCGGCGTCGAAGGCGGCGATCGACGCGGCCAACCTCGAGGCGCTGGGGCGCGAGGTGTCGGCGGCGCGCCAGCGCGCCAGCGGGCTGGGGCTGCTGGCGATGAACGTGATGCGCGCCGTCGGCGAGTACGCGGCGCAGGTCAGGGCCTCGCTCGAGGCGGGCATCGACGCGGTGGTCGTCGGCGCCGGGCTGCCGCTGGACCTGCCCGACCTCGCCGCCGACCACCCCGACACGGCGCTGGTGCCGATCCTGTCGGACTCGCGGGGCGTGGCGCTGGTGGTCAAGAAGTGGGAGCGCAAGAAGCGCCTGCCCGACGCGATCGTCATCGAACACCCGCGGCTGGCCGGCGGCCACCTGGGTGCGGCGAAGATCGCCGACGTCGACGACCCGCGCTTCGACTTCGAGCGCGTGCTGCCCGAGGTGCGCGAATTCCTGCACAAGGCCGGCATCGAGCGCGAGATCCCGCTGATCGCCGCCGGTGGCGTGCGCCGCTTCGAGGACATCGCGCGGCTGCAGTCGCTGGGCGCGGCGGCGGTGCAGCTGGGCACGCCGTTCGCGGTGACCACCGAAGGCGACGCGCACCCCGAGTTCAAGCGCGTGCTCGCGCAGGCGCGCGACGAGGACATGGTCGAGTTCACCAGCGTGGCCGGGCTGCCGGCGCGCGCGGTGCTCACGCCGTGGCTCAAGGGCTACCTGAAGCTCGAGCCCAAGCTGCAGACGGTGGCGCGGGTGCGCGAGCGCTGCACCAAGGCCTTCGACTGCCTGACGCAGTGCGGGCTGCGCGACGGGCTGGTCGGCTGGGGCCAGTTCTGCATCGACCACCACCTGGCCGCCGCGATGCGCGGCGACACCGCCAAGGGGCTGTTCTTCCGCGGCGTCGGCGCGCTGCCGTTCGGCGACCAGATCCGCAGCGTGCGCGAGCTGGTCGAGCGCCTGCTCAGCCCCGCGCCGGCCGCGCAGCCGGCCTGAGCCCGACCGGCGGGCGCAAGCCGCGGTGGCACACTGCGGCGGTGCGTCGCAGCGCCGGAGAACCACCATGATGAAAGCCCACCACGACCGCATCGCCATCGTCACCGGCGCGGGCAGCGGCATCGGCGCGGCCAGCGCCGCGGCGCTGATCGCCGACGGCTGGCGCGTGGTCTACGCCGGGCGGCGGCTGGCGGCGCTGCAGGCGGCGATCGCCGCGGCCGGCGATCCCTGGGACGACATCGCCGAGCGCGCGCTGGCGGTGCCCACCGACGTCACGCAGCCCGACTCGGTGGCGGCACTGTTCGACGCCGCGGTGCGGCGCTTCGGCCGCGTCGACCTTCTGTTCAACAACGCCGGCGTGTTCACCGCCGGCGCCAGCCCCGACAAACTGCCGGTCGAGCAGTGGCGCGCCGCGGTGGACACCAACCTCACCGGCGCGTTCCTGTGCACGCAGCAGGCGTTCCGCGTGATGAAGGCGCAGGACCCGCGCGGCGGGCGCATCATCAACAACGGGTCGATCTCGGCGCACGCGCCGCGGCCGGGCTCGGTGGCCTACACCGCGACGAAACACGCGATCACCGGGCTGACGCGCGCCTGCGCGCTCGACGGCCGCGCCTGGGACATCGCCGTGGGGCAGATCGACATCGGCAACGCCGCCACCGAGATGACCGCCGCGATGACCGCCGGCGTGCGCCAGGCCGACGGCTCGCTGCGCCCCGAGCCGGTGATGGACCTGCAGCACGCCGCCGACGCGGTGGTGCACATGGCGCGCCTGCCGCCGGACGCCAACGTGCTGTTCATGACCATCATGGCCACGAAGATGCCCTTCGTGGGCAGGGGCTGAGCGCCGCGAAGGGCCCGAGCTCTGCGAGGGCCAGGGGGGCGTAGCCCAGCGCCGCGGCTCCAGGCCTGGACGGCGCGAAGGCCGACCTTCGTCCTGAGACATCTGCGCTTCGCGTTGCAGGGAACGCGACGGCCGGATAAGGTCTAACCCGACCCCTGAACCCGGAGGACCCGATGAGCGAACTGACCGACGTGCAACGCGACAAGCTGGTGAACGACCTGCGCAGCGTCATCCACGACGCCGAGGAACTGCTGAAGATGAGCGCCGGCGACGCCAGCGCCGAGGCCACCGAACTGCGCGACCGCGTGCGCGTGCGCCTGCTGCAGGCCAAGGACAACCTGCACCGCCTGCAGGAGACCGCCATCGAGCGCGCGAAGGCCGCCGGCCACAAGGCCGACGACTACGTGCACGACCACCCGTGGCAGTCGATCGGCGTCGCCGCGGGCTTCGGCCTGCTGGTCGGCCTGCTGATCGGGCGGCGCTGACGCCGGCCCGGGCGCGCGTCGCGCCGCGCGCCCCGACCCGATCGCGACGATGAGCGACGGCGCCCCCCGCCCACCCGGCCTGTTCGCGTCGCTGCGCCGCGTGCTCGGCAGCGCCGCCGAGCTGGTCGAGGTGCGGCTCGAACTGCTGGCCACCGAGCTGCAGCAGGAAAAGCTGCGCGTGCTCGAGGCGCTGGCCTGGCTCGCCGTGGCGATGCTGGCCTTCGGCATCGCGATGGTGCTGCTGGCGGTGTTCGTCGTGCTGCTGTTCGACGAGCACCGACTCGCCGCGCTGGGCGCGGTGGTGCTCGTCTACCTGGGCGGCGCGGCGCTGGCCTGGCGCGCGGCGCGCGCGCGGCTGCGCGAAGGCGGCGGCCCGTTCGAGGCCAGCCTGGCCGAGCTGCGGCGCGACCGCGCGGCGCTGGCCGGCCGCGACCCCGGCGCGTCGGCCTGACCCCGGGCGGCGTCGTGGCCCTGTTCGAGCAGCGCCGGCGCGAACTGCAGCTGCGCCGCGAACTGCTGCGCCTGCGCAGCGCCGAGTTGCGGCTGTCGCTGCACCTGCACGCACGCGCGCTGGAAACGCCGCTGGCGATCGCCGACGAGGCGCGCGCCGGCGTGCGCTGGCTGCGCGAACACCCCGAGTGGCCGCTCGGTGCGCTGGCGACGCTGCTGCTGCTGCGCCCGCGGCGCGTGCTGCGCTGGGGCGGCCGGCTGTGGTGGGGCTGGCGCTTGTGGCACCGCGCGCAGCGGCTGCTGCGCGCGGTGGCCGTGCCGCGCTAGGGCGCGTCGCGCGGCCAGTCGAGGTTCGCGGCTCAGGTCGCCAGGCGCGCCTGGAGCCGGATCTCCGGCCCGGCAAGTGCCTTCGACACCGGGCAGCCCTGCTTGGCCGCCTCGGCGTGCGCGAGGAAGTCGGCCTCGCTGACGCCAGGCACCTCGGCGACGGTGTCGAGTTCGATCAGGTGGATCGTCGGGCCGTCGCCGAGGTGCACGGTGGCGGTGGTGCGCACGCTCTTCGGCGGCGTGCCGGCCTTGCTCAGCAGCGCCGACAGGAACATCGAGTAGCAGCCGGCGTGCGCGGCGCCGATCAGCTCCTCGGGGTTGGTGCCGGGCCCCGACTCGAAACGCGACGCGAACGTGTACGGCCCTTCGTAGGCGCCGCTGCCCAGGCGCATGCGCCCGGCGCCTTCCTTCAGCGAGCCGTTCCATTCGGCGGACGATTGGCGGGTGGTCATCGCGGTCTCCTCGGGTCGACGGAGCGCCGATGATGCCAAGGCGCGGGCGGCGTGTGCGATGCACCCGCCCGCGTCAAGGGGCATCGCGCGCCGGTTGCAGCGGCGCGCCGGCGGCCAGCGCCGCCAGGCAGCGAAGGCACAGGCAACCCTGCCAGCGCTCGTGCAGCGCGGCGAGCGTCGCCGCGTCGAGCGTCAGCGCGGTGCAGGCGCAGGGCGCGGCGTCGTGCGCGCCGCAGTGGAAGCCGCCGCCGCAGCGCGGGCAGGTGTCGGCCGGCGCGGCGGCGTCGCTCACGCCGGCTGGAACAGCCGCTGGTGCTGCTCGCGCAGCAGGTTCTTCTGCACCTTGCCCATCTGGTTGCGTGGCAGCTCGGGCACGACGAACACCTGCTTGGGCACCTTGTAGTTGGCGATGCGGCCCTTCATCGCGGCGACGATCGCCGCGCCGTCGAGCGCGGCGCCGGGTCGGGGCACGACGACGGCGATCACGCCCTCGCCGAAGTCGGGGTGCGGCACGCCGACCACCGCGCTCTCGGCGACGCCGGGCAGCTCGTTGATCAGCGCCTCGACCTCGGCGGGGTAGACGTTGTAGCCGCCGGTGATCACCAGGTCCTTGCTGCGCCCGACGATGGTCACGTAGCCGTCGGCGTCGAAGCGGCCGACGTCGCCGGTCTTGAACCACAGGTCGTCGGTGAACTCGTCGGCGGTCTTCTCGGGCATGCGCCAGTAGCCCTTGAACACGTTCGGGCCCTTGACCTGGATGCCGCCGACCTCGCCGCTGGGCACCGGCTGGCCCTTGTCGTCGCGCACGCGCAACTGCACGCCGGGCAGCGGCAGGCCTACCGTGCCGCCGCGGCGCGCCGACTCGGGGCGGTACGGGTTGGAGGTGAGCATCACCGTCTCGCTCATGCCGTAGCGCTCGAGGATGGTGTGGCCGGTGCGCTCGCGCCAGGCGTCGAAGGTCTCGATCAGCAGCGGCGCCGAGCCCGAGACGAACAACCGCATGTGCGCGCACTGCGCGCGCGTCAGCGCCGCCTCGCCGAGCATGCGCACGTACAGCGTGGGCACGCCCATGAACACGGTGGCCTCGGGCAGCCGCGCAACCACCGCCTTCGGATCGAAGCGGGCGAACCAGATCATCTTGCTGCCGTTGAGCAGCGCGCCGTGGATCGCGACGAACAGCCCGTGCACGTGGAAGATCGGCAGCGCGTGGATCAGCACGTCGCCGCCTTCTGCCGCGCTCCTCCAGCCCCAGCAGTCCTTGAGCACCAGCGCGTTGCTGCGCAGGTTCTCGTGCGTGAGCATCGCGCCCTTGCTGCGCCCGGTGGTGCCGCTGGTGTAGACGATCACCGCGAGGTCGTCGGGCTGCGCCACCGCGGGGCGGTGCACGTCGCCGTGCCACGCGGCGCGCTCGAGCAGGCTGCCGCTGCGGTCGTCGTCGAGCGTGTAGACATGCTGCACGCCGGCGGCGAACGCGATCGGGCCGACCCAGCCGAAGTTGCGCTTCGTGCACACGACCACCGCCGGCTCGGCGTTGCCGACGAAGTATTCGATCTCGCCGGCCTGGTAGGCGGTGTTCAGCGGCAGGTACACGTGGCCGGCGCGCAGCACCGCGAGGTACAGCATCAGCGCCTCGACGCTCTTGTCGACCTGCGCGGCGATGCGGCTGCCCGCGGGCAGGTCGAGCGAGTCGAGCAGGTTCGCGATCATCGCGGTGCCGCGCTCGAGGTCGCGCCAGGTGTAGTGCAGCGGCTCGGGCGTGTCGGCGGTCTCGACCGCGACCGCGTCGAGCTCGGCCGGGAAGGCCTCGCGCAGCGTGACGAACAGGTTGTGGTTCTTCATCGGGGGGCTCAGAACTTCGGTTCTCGCTTGTCGAGAAAGGCCGCGAGGCCTGCGCGGTGCTCGCGGCTGTCGGCATAGGCGAAGAAGCGCTCGCGCAGCTCGGCGTTCGTGCCGCCCTGCGCGACCTGGCGCAGCACCTGCTTGTTCAGCGCCAGCGCCTGCGGCGACAGCGCCGCCACGCGCCGCGCCAGCGCCTGCGCTTCCCGCAGCACCGCGTCGTCGTCGACCACGTGCTGCACCAGCGCGCGCTGCCGCGCCTCGTCGGCGTCGAGCAGCCGCGCCTCGAGCAGCAGCTCGCGCAGCAGCGGCACGCCGATGCGCTCGGCCAGCAGCTCGACCTCGCGCGGCGCCACCGGGAAGCCCAGCCGCGCCACCGGGATGCCGAAGCGCGCGCCGCGCCCGGCCACGCGCAGGTCGCAGCATGCCGCCACCTCGAGCCCGCCGCCGACGCAGGGGCCCTCGATCGCGGCGATCAGCGGCACGTCGACGTCGAGCATCGCGCGCAGCGCCGGCGCGACCAGGCTGTCGTGGTAGCCGCGCAGCGCCTCCTCGTCGAAGCGGAAACGCGGGAACTCCTCGATGTCGGCGCCGGCGACGAACGCGCCGCCGGCGCCGTGCACGATCACCGCGCGCGGCGCCGGCGACACCTCGGCGACGGCCGCGAACACGTCGCGCAGTTCGCCCCACATGGCCACGCTCAGCGCGTTGAGCTTGCCGGGGTGGTCGATCTCGACGCGCGCGACGCCCTGCGCGTCGGCGGCATGCAGGCGGACGTGCCCGGTCATCTCGGCTCGCGTCCTCAGTCGAGCTTCGCGCCCGACGACTTCACCACCTCGGCCCAGCGCTTGACCTCGGCGGCGACGAAGGCGCCGAACGCGTCGCCCCACAGGTTGGGCGTCTCGGTGCCCAGCTGCGCCCACTGCGCGCGCAGCTCGTCGGACTCGAGCGCCTTGCGCATCTCGGCCTGCATGCGCTCGACGGCGTCCTTCGGCGTGCCCTTGGGCGCCCACATGCCGTACCAGGTGGCGACCTTGTAGGTCGGCACGCCGGCCTCGGCGGCGGTGGGCAGGTCGGGGAAGCTGCCGGTGCGCTTGTCGGCGGCCACCGCGATGGCCTTGATGCGCCCGCCGCGGAGGTGCCCGGCCGACGAGCCGAGGCCGTCGAACATCATGTCGACCTGGCCGGCGATCAGGTCCTGCAGCGCCGGTCCGGCGCCGCGGTACGGAATGTGCGTGATGAAGGTGTTGGTCTGCAGCTTGAACAGCTCGCCGGCTAGGTGGTGCGAGGTGCCGTTGCCGGCCGACGCGTAGTTCAGCCGGCCGGGGTTGCGGCGGATGTGCTCGAGCAGCTGCGGCAGCGTGTTCGCGGCCACCTTCTGCGGGTTGACGACGATGACCTGCGGCACGCTGGACACCAGCCCGACCGGCACGAAGTCGCCGACGATGTCGTAGTCGAGCCTCGGGTACATGCTGGGCGCGATCGCGTGATGCACCGCGCCCATGAAGATGGTGTAGCCGTCGGGCGCGGCCTTGGCGGCGATCGACGCGCCGAGCGTGCCGCCGGCGCCGCCCTTGTTGTCGATGATGAACTGGCGCCCGGTGTTCTTCGTCATCGCCGCGGTCAGCGGGCGCGCGAACGCGTCGGTGCCGCCGCCGGCCGGGAACGGCACGACGATGGTCACCGGCTTGGTCGGCCAGCCCTGCGCCCACGCCGCGGGGGCGGCGAGGGCGAGCGCCGCGGCGGCGAGCAGCGGGCGGCGGGCGAAGACGGGGCGGGGGTCGGACATCGGGGATCTCCTGGTCGGGTCGGCGGGATTGTCGGGGACGGCGCGCACGCGGGCCTACGGCAGCGACGCGACGACGCTGGCGGTGGCGATGCGCCCGCGCGTGAAGCCCTCGTGGCGGGCCTCGACGCGGTCGAGGTCGTACAGGTAGTTGACCATCATCGCGCACGACTGCCTCAGGCCGCGGCGCGACAGGTCGGCCAGCGGGTTCAGCCGCTCGAGCCGCGCGCCGTTGTCGAGGTGGAAACGCGCCACCGGGTCGCCCTGCGGCGTGCGCGTGGCGTGCACCAGGTACACGGCCGCCAGCCGCGTCAGCGCCTGCGCCGCCGCGGGGGGCAGCGCGCGCAGCGCCGCCGCGGCGTGCAGGCGCGAGAAGTTGCCGTCGCAGGCGGCGGCCAGCGCGGCGTGCGCCTGCGCCGCGCGCTCGGCCACCGCGCCGGCGGCGCCCGGCAGCGCCGCGAACGCCGGCGGCTTGGCGAGCCAGGCGGCGAAGCCGGGCATCGGCGACAGCGTGCAGAACGTGCGCAGCTGCGGCAGCTCGCGCTGCAGCTCCACCGCGACGCGCTTGATCAGGAAGTTGCCCAGCGACACGCCGCGCAGCCCGGGCTCGCAGTTGCTGATCGAGTAGAACGCGGCGACCTTGAAGTGCGCCGGCTCGAGCGGCGCGGTGACCGACTTGTCGATCAGCGGCGCGATTGCCACCGGCATCTCGGGCAGCAGCGCGACCTCGACGAAGATCAGCGGCTCGTCGGGCAGCTGCGGGTGGAAGAACGCGAAGCAGCGGCGGTCGGGCAGCAGGCGGCGCCGCAGGTCGTCCCAGCCGTCGATCTCGTGCACCGCCTCGTGGCGGATGATCTGCTCGAGCAGCCGCGCCGGCGCGTTCCAGTCGACGCGGCGCATCTCGAGGAAGCCGGGGTTGAACCAGCTCGACAGCAGGTGCAGCAGGTCGTCCTCGACGGCGGCGAGCGACGCGTCCTTGGGCAGCCGCGCGAGCAGCGCGCGGCGCATGCGCACGATCGCCGCGGTGCCGCCCGGCGCGCGGTTGAGGCGGCGCAGCAGCTCCTGGCGCGGCGGCTCGGCGCTGCGCACCAGGCGCGCGAGCTGCGCCGGCCCGGGGTCGGCGGCGTAGGCCTGCGCGTCGGCGAGCACGGCCTGCGGGTCGGGGTTGTGGTCGCGTGCCAGGTGCGCGAAGAACGCCGCCTGTCGGGCGTCGTCGAGCGCCGACCAGCGCTGCACGATCTCGCCGGCCAGCGCGACGCTATCGCCCTGGCCGCGCTCGGACAGCAGGCGGCGGCAGTCGTCGCGCAGGCGGCGCAGCGCGTGGTCGTCGCGCAGGCGGCGCGCGGCGCTCTTAAGCTCGTCGAACATCGCAGGCGGGCGGGGCAGCGCGGCCACACGTGCCGCGCGGCGATTGTGTCGCCGCGCCGGCGCGGCGGGGCGCGCGGGCAAACACCGATGCGCGCAGCGTGGCGGCCCCCGGCGGGTACAGTCGCCGGCGTCGCCCCGCGACCTCCCGTCACGACGCGCATGGACCGCCTGCCACCCCTTCCCGCCGACGCCGACGGCGTGCTCGCACTGGCCGCGCGCAGCATGTTCGACGTGTTCGCACGCGAGACGATGGGCATGATGCTGGTCGACCGCACGCATCGCGTGGTGTGGATCAGCGAGGGCTACAAGCGCTTCCTGCCGGCGCTGGGATTCGACAGCGACGACGAGTTCGTCGGCAAGCGCGTCGAGGAGGTGGTGCCGAACACGCTGATGGCGCAGGTCATCGACAGCGGCCGGCCGATCCTGGTCGACCTGCTCAGCAACAAGGCCGGCACCTTCCTCGTCAGCCGGCTGCCGCTGCGCGACGAGCGCGGCGAGGTCATCGGCGCGCTCGGGCTGGTGCTGCTCGACCACCCCGAGTCGACGATGCAGCCGCTGATGACCAAGTTCGTGCGCCTGCAAGGCGAGCTCGACCAGGTGCGGCGCCAGCTCGCCGCGCAGCGGCGGCCGAAGTACACGATCGCCAGCTTCGTCGGCGCCAGCGCCGCGGCGCTCGAGGTCAAGCGCCAGGCGCGGCGCGTGGCCGCCACCGACAGCACCGTGCTGCTGCTCGGCGAGACCGGCACCGGCAAGGAACTGCTGGCGCAGGCGATCCACGCGGCCAGCGCGCGGGCGGCGCGCCCCTTCGTCGGCGTGAACATCGCCGCGGTGCCCGAGAACCTGCTCGAGGCCGAGTTCTTCGGCGTCGCCCCGGGCGCCTACACCGGCGCCGACCGCAAGGGGCGCGACGGCAAGTTCAA
>NZ_DAOKZA010000057.1:0-18044 GCF_035325925.1 Azohydromonas sp.
GTGTTCGGCAATGACGAGGACGGGCATCAGCGATCTCCAGCTTGGCTGGGAGCGCTGAGCGCCCCCACGGGGGGTAGCGAGCGAAGCGAGCTCGGGGGCCGCATGACTAGCGATCTCCAGCTTGGCTGGGAGCGCCGGGCGCCCCCACGGGGGGTAGCGAGCGAAGCGAGCTCGGGGGCCGCATGACTAGATCACCTTCGCTTCGTTCTTGAGCTTGTCGACGAGGGTGGCCACGTCGGGCACCTTCACGCCGGCGCTGCGCTTGGGCGGCTCGGCGACCTTGAGCGTCTTCAGCCGCGGCGTCACGTCCACGCCCAGGTCCGCGGGCTTGACCACCTCCAGCGGCTTTTTCTTCGCCTTCATGATGTTGGGCAGCGTCACGTAGCGCGGCTCGTTGAGCCGCAGGTCGGTGGTGACCACCGCCGGCAGCGCGAGCCTGAGCGTCTCCAGCCCGCCGTCGACCTCGCGCGTGACCGTGGCCACGCCCTCGCCGAGCTCGACCTTGCTCGCAAACGTGCCCTGCGCCCAGCCGGCCAGCGCCGCGAGCATCTGCCCGGTCTGGTTGCTGTCGTCGTCGATGGCCTGCTTGCCCAGGATCACCAGCGCGGGCCGCTCCTTGTCCGCCAGCGCCTTGAGCAGCTTGGCCACCGCCAGCGGCTGCAGCTCGACGTCGGTCTCCACCAGGATCGCCCGGTCGGCACCGATGGCCATCGCCGTGCGCAGCGTCTCCTGGCACTGCGTCACGCCGCACGACACCGCCACCACCTCGGCGGCCGCGCCCTTCTCCTTCAGCCGCACCGCCTCCTCGACCGCGATCTCGTCGAACGGGTTCATGCTCATCTTGACGTTGGCAATGTCCACGCCGCTGCCGTCACCCTTGACGCGCACCTTCACGTTGTAGTCGACCACCCGCTTGACCGGGACCAGGATCTTCATGCCACGCTGCTCCTGAATTCGAACTGACGTTCACGTAAGGTCGATTCTAGAGGTCGTGCCGGCGCACGCGCAGCAGGAATCGAACGGTCGTGCTAATTGTAAGTGTGCCCAGCAGCACCGAGCGCTCGCCTGCCAGGGGCAACTCACCAGCAGGCACGTTCTGCGCGCGCCGGCCCATGCCGCTGCGGCGGTCGACGACGGACTCGTCGCCAGCGGACTCGTGCGCTGGTGCCCAGGACGGGACTCGAACCCGTATGCCCGCGAGGGCCGCGGATTTTAAGTCCGCTGCGTCTGCCGATTCCGCCACCCGGGCCCCCGGGGCAGGACGATTATCGACGCGCATCCCCGCGTCGCCGAGGCCCGCTACAGTTGAGGCGCCATGCCGTCCGCTCCACGAGAGACCGCCATCACCGTCACCGACGCGCGGCAGCGCAAGCGCGCCGCGCCCAAGGGCCGGCAGGTCGACGCGCAGGCGCTGGCGCAGGTGCGCGCGTTGCTCGGCGATGCACCGCGGCGGCGCGACCTGCTGATCGAGCACCTGCACCGCCTGCAGGACCGCTTCGGCCACCTGAGCGCCGCGCACCTGGCGGCGCTGGCGCAGGAGATGCACCTGGCGCAGACCGAGGTCTACGAGGTCGCGACCTTCTACCACCACTTCGACATCGTGCGCGAAGGCGAGCCGGCACCGCCGCCACTGACGGTGCGCGTGTGCGACGGGCTCGCGTGCGAGCTGGCCGGCGCGAAGTCGCTGCGCGCCGAGCTCGAGGAACGCTGCGGCCGCGGCGTGCGCATCGTCGGCGCGCCGTGCGTCGGTCGCTGCGAGCAGGCGCCGGTGGCCGTCGTGCACCAGCACCCCGTGCCCTCGGCCCGTGCCGACGCGGTGCTGGCCACGCTGGCCGCGGGCACGACCACGCACGTGCACACCGGGTACGTCGGTTTCGCCGCTTACTGCGCTGGCGGGGGTTATGCGTTGCTCGAACGCTGCCGGCGCGGCGAACTCGACGCCGACGCGGTCATCGACCTGCTCGAGGACTCGGGGCTGCGCGGTCTCGGCGGCGCGGGCTTTCCGGCCGGGCGCAAGTGGCGGCTGGTGGGCGCCCAGCCGGCGCCGCGGTTGCTGGCGGTCAACATCGACGAGGGCGAGCCTGGCACCTTCAAGGACCGCTGGTACCTCGAGCGCGACCCGCACCGCTTCGTCGAAGGCGCGCTGATCGCCGCCTGGGCGGTAGGCATCGACGCGATCTACGTCTACCTGCGCGACGAGTACCACGGCCTGCGCGCCATGCTGCACGACGAGCTCGACGCGCTTCGCGCCAGCACCCTCGGCGCGCACCTGCCGAGCATCGAAGTGCGCCGCGGTGCCGGCGCCTACGTGTGCGGCGAAGAGTCGGCGATGATCGAGTCGATCGAGGGCAAGCGCGGGCTGCCGAGGCTGCGTCCGCCGTACGTCGCGCAGGTCGGGCTGTTCGGCCTGCCGACGCTCGAGCACAACTTCGAGACGCTGCACTGGGTGCGCGAGATCGTCGAGCGCGGCGCCGGGTGGTTCGCGTCGCACGGCCGCCACGGGCGTCGCGGACTGAGGTCGTTCTCGGTGTCCGGCCGCGTCAGGCAGCCGGGCGTCAAGCTCGCGCCGGCCGGCATCACACTGCGCGAACTGGTCGACGAACACTGTGGCGGCCTGCCCGACGGCCACGAGTTGTACGCGTGGCTGCCCGGCGGCGCCTCGGGCGGCATCTTCCCGGCGTCGATGGCCGACCTGCCGCTGGACTTCGACACGTTGCAGCCGCACGGCGGCTTCATCGGCTCGGCGGCGGTGATCGTGCTCACGCGCAGCGCGACGCACTGCGACCGTGCAGTCGACGCCGCGCGCAACCTGATGCGTTTCTTCCGCGACGAGTCGTGCGGCCAGTGCACACCGTGCCGCGCCGGCACCGCGAAGGCCAGCGCATTGATCGAAGCCGATCGCTGGGACCTGCCGCTGCTCGCCGACCTGTCGGCGGTGATGCGCGATGCGTCGATCTGCGGCCTCGGTCAGGCGGCGCCGAACCCGGTCGACTGCGTGGTGCGCTACTTCGCGCACGAACTGCAGGCGCTGCGCTGAGCCATGGCCTCGCCCGCCCCCGTCCACTTCACGCTCGACGGCCGTCGCGTGCAGGCCGAGGGCGGGCAGACGCTGCTGCAGGTCGCGCAACGCGAGGGCATCGCGATTCCGCACCTGTGCCACAAGGACGGCCTGGCGCCGGCCGGCAACTGTCGCGCCTGCGTCGTCGAGATCGACGGCGAACGCACGCTGGCCGCCTCGTGCTGCCGGGTGCCGACCGAGGGCATGGTCGTCCACAGTGCCAGCGAACGCGCGAGCCGCACGCAGGCGCTGGTGCTCGAGCTGCTGCGCGCCGACCTGCCCGATGCCGCCCGCCGGCGCGACGACGAGGTGCGCGGCTGGGCTAGTGCGCTCGGCGTCGACCATGTGCGCTTCGCGCCGCGCGAGCAGCCGCCGGCCGATGCGTCGCACCCGGCGATCGCCGTGCACCTGGACGCCTGCATCCAGTGCACGCGCTGCCTGCGCGCCTGCCGCGACGCGCAGGGCAACGACGTCATCGGTCTGGCGTTTCGCGGCGAGCACGCGCGCATCGTGTTCGACATGGGCGACACGATGGGCGCGTCGACCTGCGTGGCCTGCGGCGAATGCGTGCAGGCCTGCCCGACCGGCGCACTGACGGATGCCGGCGGGGCGGCGCTCGCCGTGCCCGACCGCAGCGTCGACTCGGTGTGCCCGTATTGCGGTGTCGGCTGCGCCGTCACCTACCACGTGAAGGACGAGCGCATCGTCCGCGTCGAGGGGCGCGACGGCCCCGCGAACGCCGGGCGGCTGTGCGTCAAGGGGCGCTACGGGTACGACTACGCGCACCACCCGCAGCGGCTGACGACGCCGCTGGTGCGCCGCGCCGACGCGCCGCCCAAACATGCCGACCAGCCGTTGGACCCTGCCGCGGTGCGCGGCTCGTTCCGCGAGGCGAGCTGGGACGAGGCGCTGGACCTGGCCGCGGGCGGGCTTCGCGCGATCCGCGACGCGCACGGCGCGCGTGCGCTGGCCGGCTTCGGCTCGGCCAAGGGCAGCAACGAGGAGGCCTACCTGTTCCAGAAGCTGGTGCGCCTGGGCTTCGGCAGCAACAACGTCGACCACTGCACGCGGCTGTGCCACGCGTCGTCGGTCGCGGCGCTGCTCGAGGGCATCGGCTCGGGCGCGGTGAGCAACCCGGTGCGCGACGTGATGCACGCCGAGGTGGTGCTCGTGATCGGCGCCAACCCCACGGTGAACCACCCGGTGGCGGCGACCTGGATCAAGAACGCTGTGCGCGCCGGCACGCAACTGGTGGTCGTCGACCCGCGCCGTGGCGAACTGGCACGGCACGCGCAGCACGTGCTGCAGTTCAGGCCCGGCAGCGACGTCGCGCTGCTCAACGCGATGCTGCACGTGATCGTGCGCGAGGGGCTCGTCGACGCCGAATTCGTCGCGCGCCGCACCGAGGGCTTCGACGCGCTGGCGCGGCACGTCGAGCACTACAGCCCCGAGGCGATGGCACCGCTGACCGGCATCGACGCCGGGCGCATCCGCGACGTGGCGCGGCTGTACGCGACATCGCGCGCGTCGATGATCCTGTGGGGCATGGGCATCAGCCAGCATGTGCACGGCACCGACAACGCCCGCTGCCTGATCGCGCTGGCGCTGGCCACCGGCCAGATCGGCCGCCGCGGGACCGGTCTGCACCCGCTGCGCGGGCAGAACAACGTGCAGGGCGCGTCGGACGCCGGGCTGATCCCGATGATGTACCCCGACTACCGCCGGGTCGACGACCCGGCGGCACGCGAGGCGATCGCGCGCGCCTGGGGCGTGCCCGCCGAGCGGCTCGACCCGCGGCCCGGCCTGACCGTCCTCGAGACGATGGACGCCGCGCTGGCCGGGCACGTGCGCGGCATGCACGTGATGGGCGAGAACCCGGCGATGTCGGACCCCGACGTGCGCCACGTGCGCCAGGCGCTGGCGCGGCTCGAGCACCTGGTGGTGCAGGACATCTTCCTCACCGAGACCGCGTCCTTCGCCGACGTGGTGCTGCCGGCCAGCGCGTTCGCGGAGAAGACCGGCAGCTTCACCAACACCGACCGCTGGCTGCAGCTCGGCCGCGCCGCGCTGGCACCGCCGGGCGACGCGCGACAGGACCTGTGGATCATCGGCCAGCTGGCGCGCCGGCTGGGTTTGGACTGGCGCGATGCCGACACCGGTGCGGTGTACGAGGAAATGCGCTCGACGATGCCCAGCCTGGCCGGCATCTCGTGGCAGCGGCTGCAGCGCGACGGCGCGGCGGTCTACCCCTGCGCGGTCGACGACGCGCCCGGCGACGCCGTCGTGTTCACCGACCACTTTCCGCGTGCCGGCGGCAAGGCGCGCTTCGTGCCGGCGCACATCGTGCCGCCCGACGAACGCCCCGACGCCGAGTACCCGCTGGTGCTGATCACCGGCCGTCAGCTCGAGCACTGGCACACCGGCAGCATGACGCGCCGCGCCGCGGTGCTCGATGCGATCGAACCCGAGCCGACCGCGCTGGTGCACCCGCTGGACCTGGCCGCCATCGGCGCGCGCCCCGGCGACGTGATCACGCTCGAGACGCGCCGCGGCGGCGTGTGCCTGTTCGCCCGCGCCGACGAAGGCATGGCCCGCGGCGCGGTGTTCGTGCCCTTCGCCTACGTCGAGGCCGCCGTGAACCGCTTGACCAACCCGGCGGTGGACCCGTTCGGAAAGATCCCGGAGCTCAAGTACTGCGCGCTGCGCATGCGGCGCGGGGGCGAGGCGCCGGGCGAGCCGGGCTTCAGCACGGCGCGCGCCGCCATCGGGTAGGTCCCGACCTCTACCGAGCGACCACCGATGACGCTGATCGACCTGCAGGGCCGGCGCGTGCTCGTCACGCAGGCCGACGTGTTCATGGGCCCGGCGCTGTGCCGCGTGCTCTCTTCACTCGGGGCCGAGGTCGTCGCCGACACACGCGACCTGGCCACCGACGCACACGCCGCCGAAGCCATGGTGGCCGACGCCGGCCCGGTCGACGTGCTGCTCGCCCACCTGGCGGTGCCGGCGCCGAACACCCGGGTCGACGACGTCGTCGACGACGAGTGGCGACGGGTGTTTGCCCACCTCGTCGACCCGCTGCCACGGCTGGCGCGCGCGGTGGTGCCCGCGATGCGCCGCCGCGGGCACGGCAAGATCCTGGTCGTCGGCAGCGCCTCGGCGCTGCGCGGGATGCGGCGCACGTCGACCTACAGCGCCGCGCGCGGCGCGCAACTGGCCTGGGTGCAGGCCGTCGGCGTCGAGCTGGCGCGCGAGCGCATTCAGGTCAACGCGATCGCGCAGAACTTCGTCGACAACCCGACCTACTTCCCGCCGTCGGTGCAGGTCGACCCCGCGTTCCAGCAGCGTCTGCAGTGCGAGGTGCCGCTGGGCCGGCTGGTGAGCGCCGACGAGGACGCGCGCTTCGCCGCGTACCTGTGCAGCGACGCCGCCGACTGCTTCGTCGGCCAGGTGTTTCCGGTCAGTGGCGGCTGGGCCTGGCGCTGAGGCCGACGCAGCGCACGACCCGTTTGTCGCCCGCGCTGGGCCTCGAGGACAGGCTGCAACGCGGGCGCGATCTCCTGGTCGGTGTGGCCGCCGGCCACCGGTTCGGCACCCTGGCGTTCGCGCGCCGTCATGCGTGGCCCTGGCGCGTCCTCGCCTGGCGCCCTTGCCTGCGTCTGCGCCGACCTCAGCGCCGCGATGAACGCCGGCTCGATGAGGTCCCAGCAGTTCCCGGTCGCGGCGATCGAACTCGCACCGCTTTCGGCCCCGCGTGAGCCATCACGGCGCTCACCGGCGTGGCGTGCCGACACGCCTGCACGTTGAACGTGATCCTGTGCCGTCGCGGTGATGACCATCACCGTGCCGCCCATCAGGCCGCGCCACGCACCGGTGCGCCGACCGACGGGCACCCTGGAGGCGCGGCCCGGAGTCGAACCGGGCTGAACGGATTTGCAATACTGCCTAGGCTCCGTGATGCACACTCTAGCACCGTTTTTTACCGTGTGAACACGCGGCAAAGCATCGGATTCGTCGGCGCCCGTGCGCGCCGCAACGCGAGGCGTGGCGCGGCTTTGCGGCGATGCCTGCGTGCATGTCGACGCACCAGATCGCCCCAGGATCGACGATCTGCGTGCTGGCAAGGCACAGATATCACCGGCCACGAAAAAGCGCCCCAGCGGGGCGCCTGTGCGGTCGGCGGGGTGTCTCTATGCGCCGCCGTCTTCGGCCAGGTAGCGCCGCAGCGTGGCGCGGGTCTCGGGCCGCACGCTAGCCCTCGTCCACCGGCAGCCCGACGCGCGCGAAGTCCGCGGCGTCGCAGCCGGCGCGCTCCATGATCGACCTCGCCTCGTCTGCGTCAACCAGGCGCAGCCCATCGCCGGAGTTCCAGCCGCCGCCGTAGGCGGGTGTGCGCCACATGGACGCAGGCCCGCCCATGCCTGCGACGAAGAACTGCCCACGCGGGCTGACGTACAGCGTCGTGTCGTGCCACTCGAAGTCACTTCGCGCGGCGGTGCACGGCAGATCGCAGACCTCGGCTGCGCTTTCGGTGTCATAGGACTTACCGTTGACGATCTTCTTCATGCGGGTGCTCCTTCAGGTTGTGGATCAACAGTCATCGGATGGCCGGCGCACAACGCCTGCGCGGCCAGGTCGGGCAGGCTGGCGCCGCCGCGCCGCCAGGTGGTCGCCGGCTCGTCGCCGATCTGGATTCGGCCGCCGTCGTGGCACTCGGCCAATGTGGCGTGCTGGCCGTGGCGCCGGCCACGCACGAACGCAAGAGTGCCGGCGGCCATCGGCGGCGGGCCGTAGTGGTGCACGCTGTCGGCGAGCACCAGCGCCGCGTCGCCGTCGTCGCCGACCAGCACGCGGCCAGGCGCTGGCCGCTGCAGCTGCTCGAACGCATCGCGCGGGCCGAACCACGGCCCAGGCTCAAGAAATGAGCCACCGAGCCCCACAGTGAGGCCCGCGGCGCAGGCCAGCGTGAACACCGCAGCGCCGGCGGCGGGGCGCAGTGCGCGGGGGGTGCGGTCGGGGCTCATCGCTGGCCCTCCAGCTCGAGATGCGCGCCGGCGGGGATGCGCACCCATCCGGCGCAGCACGCGGCAAGCGCCGCGGCTTCGGCTTCGCGCCAGGCCGCGATGCCGCGCTCGCCGTAGGCGTCGCCCTCGGCCAGCGCCTGCATCTGACGCGCGCAGTGCTCGGGGGTCAGCCCCCAGCGCGCGAACACTTCCAGCGCCGCGTCAACACCGCGGCGGATCTCGTCGTCGCTGGCGCCGCTGTCGACGATCCACAAGTAGGTGGCGCTCATTGCTCGCCTCCCAGCAGTGCGTCGGCGATGCACCGCGCCTGCTCGGGCGTCAAGGCGACGATGTTTGTCGCCGCGGCGCTCTGGACAACCAGCGCGCGTGCGCCGTCGTGGAACACGGCTACGCCGACTTCGCCGCTGTCGGTGGTGACGCGCGCGACCGTGGGTGCGTCGGCGCGCAGTCCGTTGATGCGGCCTGGGCGGCCGCCGCGATAATGGGGTCGGTTCATTCTGCAAGCTCCGTTTGCAGGGTGTTCAAGTCGGCCCGGCGGTGCAGCAACACCCCCGGGCCGGCGTCTTTGCAGGCCGCTATGCCGGCGGCTCGTCGCCCTCCCTCTTCGGCTTCGCGGCCAACTTGCGCGCATAGGTGCGCACGCGCTCGTGGTCCTCGGGGCGCGCATAGGCGCCGCGAACCTCGGTGAGCCCCTGCAGGCGCAGGCGCTCGCGGTGCGCGCGCACGCGCTCGGCGGTGGTCTTTGCGGCAGCCATCAGGCGACCCACTGTGCAGCGGTGTGCATGGCGCATGCGTTACGTGAAACGGTGTCGCATCGTGCGCGCCGTTTCACGTAACGTCAACCGTCGCGATTACCTATCGCGGTAGGTAGTCACCGGCGGATGCATGATCCGCCGACAAGTTTAGGACGCGAGCCACCGCATCCTGCGCGGCTTGCAAACGGCGCCAGGTCACGCGAACTAACAGCGCATCCAGCAGCTCGACGGCCGGCGCGCACGCGCGCGCGGCACCCTGCGCGTCGAGCCGATCAGCCGCCAGGTCGTCGAGCGCCTGCAGCGCGTGATCCGGCGCGTCGCCAGGGTCCGCGAAGTCGATCAGCAACGCGCGCAGGAGGAACGCGGCAGCACGCAGGTCGACGGCGGCTTGGTCGTCGTGCCCGAGCAGCCGCAGTGCTGACCAGGCGCACGTCGAGATGACGCGCCGCAGGCCGCGCGGCACGGGCAGGCATGGGTGCGGCGCGGTGCAGCGCCGCCGCCTCACTGCCGACGCCGGTAGCTCGGCCGCGCCGCCACCGGCAGGGGCTCGTGCCGCGCCACGATGGCGACGACGAACAGTTCGCGGCCGTCCCGGCGCGCAGCGTCGACCGCGGCTTGTTGCTCGTTGGTCAGGCGGCCGTGCGGCGCGATCAACACCAGCTTGTCCAGGCCGCGGCGTGCACGGTCAGCCGATTCGAGGTCTGCAATCCGTCGCTCAAGGCTTCTCATCGGGCGCACTCCTACTGGATTCCAACGCCTCGATCCGGCGCAGCATCTCGTCGAGCTCGACCGTGCGCTGCAGATCGGCGACGGCGCGCAGCAGCACCGCGCCGGGTGTCACGGCCAGCTCGCCGGCGGCGATCGCGCGGACCACGGCGGCGCCCTGCTCGGCCGCAGGCCCATCGTGCGGCAGCGTCAGCGGCTGCGCGGCCTCCATCGGCTTGAGCGGCGCGACGACGCGCTCGAGCAGCAGCCGCGCCGCGGCCGGGTCGCCGGTCTTGGCCTGCGCGACCAGCGCCTTGAGGATGCCGGGGACGTCGGCCTCAATGGCGGCGCGCACCCGGCCGGCGAACCCGCAGCCCTTCGGCCTGCCCTTTGGGTTGCCGCTGCTGCCAGGCTTCCAACTAGTGGTTGTCTTGCGCATCGCCTTGCCTGATAGAACAGGTTGGAATCAGGCAGCGCCAGCGGCCCGCAACGCCTCGGTCACGGTGCGCGCGGCGGTGTTCTTGCTGACCGCGAACTGCACAGCGATGCGCCTGCGCACGTCCGTCGCCGACGTGCCCGAGCGCAGCAACTGCACCGCGCGCTCGAGCCGCTCGGCCTGCCGCAGTTCTGCCGCGCAGACATAGATTCGCGCGCCGGCCAACGGCCCGCGGAATAGCCGCCGGAAGCTCTCGCGGTCCTCCGCGCGCGGCAGGCGCTCGACCTCGAGCAGCAGCAACGCCCATGCGCTCGGCTCGTCTTCCGGGTGCACCGCTGGCGCGGATCAAGCCAGCTCGTCGGAGAGCACCGCCGCCACCCGCGCGGCGACCAGCGCCTCGGCCGCGGCGAGGTAGGCGGCGCCGGCTGCGGCGCGCAGGCCGCGCACAGTGGTTCGTTGCTCGGGCGTGCTCATGGCCGGCGTCAGGCGGCAACGCCGGCGTGGTTGCGCAGATCCTCGAGCACGGCGCGCGCGGCGGGGTCGCTGCGATGCTGGTGCGCGATGCCCTCCAGCGCCCACCGGCCGCCGCGGTTCTGCATCGAGCGGAAGACCTCGAACGGCTGGCCGGGGTCGATCAGCTTGCCAATCTGCAGCAAGGTCAGCCCTGCGACGGGCTGGATCTCGCCGACCATCGCCTCGATCACCGGCAACACGCTGGCGGTCTTCGGCCAGCCGCGCTCGAAGCTCAGTTGCGCGATGGCCTGCATCTGCTCGGCGGTGTAGGGCACCAACACGCCGGGCACGCGGAAGATCGCGGCCAGGACGCGCTCATCGTTGAGCACGTCGGGCAGGCGTCGGTGTTCCAGCACGAGCGCCGCAGCGGTCGGGTCCAGCGGCTTGAGCGCAGCGGCGATGGCGAGGTCGTGCGCGGCCTGCTGCATCGCCCGGATCGTGCCGTCGCGGACCTCGTCGCCTTCGGCGTCGGCCGGCAGCGGCGCCTCGCCCAGTGCCTCGAGCAGCGCATTGGCGTCGCTGAAGCGCAGGCTCTCGCGCGCCAGGTCATGCCGGGCCTTGCGGACCTGTTCGAGCGCACGCGCGGTGCCGGTAATCTGCGTGCCGACCTGCCCGCGCAGCGTCTCGCCGAGCTTCTTCTTCTGGCGGAACAGCTCGGCGCCCCTGAAGTTGTGCTGCAGCTCGAGCTGGCCCTCGACGGCCTCGGCCAGGATCTCGCGCAGCTCCAGGAGGTTGTCGCGCAGGATGTGCTTCTTCGCGTAGGTTTCGAGCAGCCCCTCGGCAACGCGGTGGTCCTTGTGCTGGCGCGGCGTGGCGCCCGCCGGCAGCGGCGGCAGCACCGGCAGCGGCTGCCCGCCGTCGTGCCAGATCCAGCGGCCGAGCGTGAAGACCTCGCCATCGGCGCCGGAGCCCACGATGTAGTCGAAGTTTCGCGCGGCCTGGCGCATCTGGTCCTTCAGCGCGCGCAGGGTCGGGGTCGGTCGGGTCAGGTTCATGGTGACGGTTCCTTTGCCACGATGGTCGTGCACGAAGCGGCCACACGTTGCCCACGCATGTCCACTGCCGCGCGCACCAGGCGCCGTGCGTGCCGTGGCGACAACTCGAACCGCTCACGGACCATCGCCTGCGCGACGCGGGTGCCCACGCCGGCGTCGACCAGGCCGCGGGCCAGCGCGGCGGCGCCGGCGGTGCGCGTGTGCACGAGCCTCCGTGGCAAGTAGACCCGGCTTCCGCTGTACAACTTGACGACGCGCTCGATGGCGGCCATGTCTCGCGCTCGCAGCGCAGCGGCGAGTGCAACCGCGAAGCCGTTTCGCTCAGGCACGCTCATCGGCGGATGCTCCATCCGACGTTGCGTCGTCCAGCGCATCGCGCCGCGCCGACCAAACCAGGCGAAGCCCGGCGGGCCTGGATCGGCCGCTGGGGCGCTTTTTCGTGCGAGGTGGCACCTCGGGGCCAAAGTGCCGCGCGAGCAGCGCTACGGCCTTTTCTGCGACCTCGGCGGGGCAGCGCCCCCAGTGACCGCACCACTCGCCGCGAACAAGCGCCATCTTCGGGTCGGGGCGCAGCGCCGCGGCCTCGGTCCACAGTGCCCGCAGCGCTGGCTCGATTTCGTCGCGGTATGCCGCGCGAAGTTCGCGCGCGCGCGCCGACATGACATCGTCCATCCCCCACGAAATCGACCACGTGACGCGCCCGCGGCGCACGCGCAGAAAGGCCGGCCCGCATCCGATCCGCTGGTTCCCGCTGGTTCCCGCTGGTTCCCGCTGGTTCCCGTCACAGGAAGGAACCACCACCGGGGGGGGAGGGGCATAAGACCTCCCCCCGGTGGTTCCCGGTGTTTTTTCCTTAAGGGGAACCACCGGATCGGGAACCACCGGAATCGCGCTCGCGCGGGTTGTCGTGGTCGTCACTTTTCGCCCTCCGGCTCGCTTGTGGCGGGAACCACCGGAAACGCCCACGTCGGCGGGATTCGGCGCTTCGATTCCGGCAGCCAATCGGGCACTCCCTGTCGCCGCTGACGGATGCGTTCTTCACGCTCGCCGAGGTCGAGCGCCACCAGAAAGGCGCGGCGGGCGGCGTTCTTGGGCCTGAACCCGTCGCCGACGGAAACCTCGGCGAGCCAGTCGTCGCGCAGCAACTTCGTGAGTGCCGCGGCGACATTGGTGGTACGCCCCGGCACGGCGTCGCGCGCGTCGCGGCGTGAGTAAGGGTTGCCCGAGGCCTCGGCCTCGGCGATGACGCGCTGCAGGTCTTGCTCGATGCGTCGCTGCGCGTCCTCGCGCAGTGTCTGCCGCTGCTGCTGCTTGACCTGTTCGGCGTCCTCGCGGCGTTGCGCGCTCGATGTGATCAGTGGCAGCGAGTAGCGCACCTGCACCGACACGGGCTCGCCCAGCACGTTGTACAACCCCATGACCACGACGCGCGAGTCGAATTCAAGCTCGTCAATGGGCGACTCGAATCGGCGTTTACCGTACTGCCCAACGTGCAGGTAGCGCCTCTTCGTCGCGGGATCGACGAACAGGTAGGCGACCTGCGAGGCGTCGGCCTCGACCGCGCCGGCGCCGCGCGTGGTCATGCTCTCAAGGTCGGCGCGCAGCACCGCCTTCGGCGTGTGCATGACCCAGACCAGCGGCGCCGCGATGGACTGCTTCGCCAACGCGATCTGCTTCGACAACTCGGCGTTGTCGTTCTCCTGATCGCTGGCGATCGTGGCGGGCTTCGTGTCGAACACGAGCACCGGCGCGGCCCGGTAGGCGACGCCGGTGATCGGCGACACGTTCTCGACGCTCAGCCCGTCGAGCCCGCCGGCGATGGCGACCACATCTTCGATGGGCATGCGTCGCGCCGCGACGATGCGCAGCATGTCCTCGGCGGCGGCCAGGTCGTCGCCCAGGAACCCGTCGCCGAACAGCGCCGAGCGGATCAGCATCGCCTGCGCCGTGTCCTCAGCAATCCAGATCACGCGGCGGCGCAGCCGTGGGCGCAGCGGGTGGTCCCGCGGCCCCAGGTGCGCGCAGTGCGCGAACAGCGGCATCAGCGACGATGTCTTGCCGACGCCGCGACCGCCAGCGATGACGGTCAGCCCGCAGCCGATCACGCCGTCGATCACGAACTCTGGCGCGGTCGCCACCGTGCCGGCGATGGCGCGCAGCAGCGGATGCGGCTCGGCCGCGGATTCACAATCCGCGGTCAGTTCGGCGGCCTGCTGCAGCAGCTCGCGCACGCGCTGCGCGTCGTCGGCCGCACCGGCGAGCGCGAGGCCCAACGCGCGCCGCCGGCGCGCGCGGGCCTGCGCCCGCAGCCGCTCGGCGTGGCGCGGCAGCCGCTCGGGTGCCACCGCTGCCTCTGTCATCGAGACGAGCGTAGGCAGGTCGCAGGCGGCCTCTTGCCCGCGCTCACGCAGCGCCTCGGCCACCTCGAGGGGGCCCACGCTCTCCCCGCGCTCGACCAAATCCAGTACGGCGGCCCAGGCGGCGCGCGCGGCCTCACCGGCGAATTCAGCCGGCCCCAGCGCGAGCGCGGGCACCGCCGCCGCCGCGTCCGAAAACGTCAGCACCGAGCCGACGACGGCCGCCTCGACCTCGAAGGTTGCGTCGCTGGTCATCTACGTGCCCCAAGGCGCCGCGCGCGCCGCCGCGCCTGCAGCGCGGCAAACAGGCGGCGCCAGCTTGTGCAAGCCAGGCACACAGCACCCGGCGCCGTGCCGCAAGTGCAGGCGCGGCGCGTGAGCCCGCCGGCGGCGGCGGTGACGGTGCGCCGCGCGCTCATCGCAGTGCCCCCACGAGCCGCGCATGCGCCTCGAGCGCGTCCAAGTCGGGACACTCGCGCGACAGGCCGCGCCAGGCCAAGAGAAACCCGCCGCCGGCCAGCTCGTACACCGCCACGCCGGCGAGCGCCAGGTGCGCGGCGACAGTTGCCTGTCGCTTGCGCTGAGCTTCTGGGTTGCTAGAATCCGGGTGCGACTTCTGATGTGATCCTGCGGCGCCCGGCTGACCCCCGGGCGTTCGCACTTCTGGCGGGCTCACGCGCTGGCCTCGGCCGCGGCCTGCCCGGCACGCAAAACCAGCTCATCGGCCAGCACCGGGTTGACGACGCGCCGGCCGGCGATCACCAGCAGCGCGCCCGCGGCCACCCATTCAGGCTTGTGTTGCCTGAGGTGCCATTCGAGCGACGTACTCGTCGGGAAGATGTGCCGGCGGCGTTCGCCGTATTCGGACACCGTGCACAGTTGGTCCACACTCGTGGTCATCAGCATCTCCAAGGTCGCTAGACGGGACGAGCCCTGCCAGGCCCGGGGCACGCGCGGCTGCGTGTGCCTGCCAGTGACGTTAGAGAAACGGTGCGGACGCGCGCACCCAGATATCGCGCGCCTTTTCGGGGTCTGGTGCCCTACTCAGTGTCGAAGCGAGGCCGCCCCCAGCGTTGCCAGGCCTCGAGGCTCCATCCCGCCGCGACGTGCGCCTCCACGACGCGGCGCACCGTGTCATGGGACAAGGCGCGCGCGCAGGCCACCTCGTCCACCGCGCGCTCGCGCGGGTTGCGCGTCTTGCGCCGGCGCGTGTGAGCCTCCTCGGCGGCAAACACTTCGGCGACGATGCGCCGTTCCTCGCGCTCCGTGCGCGCGGGCGGGCGCCCACGGGGGCGGTGCGCCTTGCCCAGCACCAGCGCGGCGAGGAACGCGCGCGCGTCGTCGTTCAGTTCGTTGCGCGGGTCGGTGATCCACTCGGCCACACCCCCGGGGTCGCCGTTGCGCCAGCGGGCGAACGCGGCGATCCAGCGATGGGCTGCCAGCAACTCGGGGTCGTCGAAGTCGCGCGCGATCAGCGGCGCGTCGCCCGCTGGCGTGCCCTCGCCGCTGTCATCGTCGCGACCGTCATGCACAGATCAACCCTCCGTTGAGCCACGCGCGCACGCCGGCTGCGCCGCGCCGATGTTCTCCATCGTCAACACGCGCCGCACGAGGCCCGCTTTGTGGCCGACGCTCAGATGCGAGTAGCGCGCGCTCATCGCCGTGGTCGTGTGCCCCAGCACTTGTTGCACCTCGAACAAAGTTGCGCCATTGGCGACAAGAAAGCTCGCGCACGAGTGCCGCAGCACGTGCGGCGTGACCCCGCGCAGCCCCGCGCGCCTGACGGTGGCGCGGAACGCCTCGGACACGTTCATCGCCTGCCCGGGCTTGCGCGGGCTCTGGAACACGAGCGCACCGGGCGCGCCGGCATAGCGTTTCAACTCGGCGACCAGCGCGTCGGTCAGCGGCACCAGGCGCGGGCGGCCGTTCTTCGTGTGCGAGATGCTGGCCAGGCCTTGCTCGAGGTCCACGTCGGCCCACTTGAGTCGCAGCAGCTCGCCGCGCCTGCAGCCGGTGACGATGCCGGCCAGGATGAAAAGGTGCATGCGCTCCCAGCGCGACGCCTTCGCCGCGGTCAGCAGCCGCGCGACTTCGTCGCGGCTCAGAAACCGCGTCTTGGCGGGGTTCTCCTTCGGCTTTTCGATGTCGCGCGCCGGGTGCGGCCAGCCGCGCGGCACGAGGCGCCGGCGAATGGCGAACGTGCACAGCGCCGACAACGCCGAGAGGTAGCGCAGGATGGTCGAGCCCGACAGCGGCCGGCGCTTGGCGCGGTAGACGGCGCGGCCGTCGGCATCGACACCGGCATAGACGCGCCCGGCGCGCCCGGCCAGGTCGTCGAGTGCGTCGGCCACGTCGTCGTCGGTCACGTCGCCGATGGCGCGGTCGCCGAAACGGTCGACCCAGAAGCCCATGCGCTGCGGCCGGGTGCGGTCGCGCCCGGTGTACTCGGCGAAGTACAGCTTCGCCACCTCGCGAACCAGCATGCGCCCGTCGCGCGTGCCGCTGGTGCGCGCTGCGCCCGGGGTAACCGCCCGGTGCGGGCCGCTCTGTTCAGCGCTGGCAGGCGAAGAACTCTCAGCGGCGGAGTGAAAGGAAACGTGCATTGGTCGGCTCCGTTGAAAGGTGACCGCTTTTCAGCGGCGGATTTCACGAAGCCTGGCTAAGTGCTCGTCCCTTCTAGCCTTTTTGGAGGCGCGGCCCGGAGTCGAACCGGGCTGAACGGATTTGCAATCCGGTGCATAACCGCTTTGCTACCGCGCCGTAAGCGATCGATTCTGGCACAGCAGCGGCGCCCCGCCACTGCGTGCACCCGAAACGAACGAGGGAAGCCGCGGCTTCCCTCGAAAACTTGGAGCGGGAAACGAGTCTCGAACTCGCGACCTCAACCTTGGCAAGGTTGCGCTCTACCAACTGAGCTATTCCCGCATGCCTTCGCCGGCTCGATTTCGTTGCCGATCTCTCATTCCAGCGAAGCGTACATTATAGCTGCACTCCAGACGCCTCGCGCAAGCGCTCAGTGCGGCAACGCGTCGACCGTGCCACTGGGCTCGGGCCCTGCCTTGGCCTGCCCGGTCGCAGGCGGCTCGTCGTCGGGCAACGGCTTGGGCAGCGCCTCGAGCGCCACCTCGAGCACGCGGTCGATCCACTTCACCGGCACGATCTCGAGACTGTTCTTGACGTTCTCGGGGATGTCCTGCAGGTCCTTCACGTTCTCCTCGGGGATCATCACCGTCTTGATGCCGCCGCGGTGCGCGGCCAGCAGCTTCTCCTTCAGGCCGCCGATCGCCGTGACCTCGCCGCGCAGCGTGATCTCGCCCGTCATCGCGACGTCGGCGCGCACCGGAATGCCCGACAGCGCCGAGACCATCGCGGTGGTCATCGCGATGCCCGCACTCGGTCCGTCCTTGGGTGTCGCGCCGTCGGGAACGTGGATGTGCATGTCGCGCTTCTCGAACAACTCGTCCTTGATGCCCAGGCGCCGCGCGCGCGAGCGCACCACGGTGCGCGCCGCCTCGACCGACTCCTTCATCACGTCGCCGAGTTGGCCCGTGCGGATGATCTGACCCTTGCCCGGCATCACCGCCGCCTCGATCGTCAGCAGGTCGCCGCCGACCTCGGTCCAGGCGAGCCCGACGACCTGGCCGACCTGGTTGGTCTTCTCCGCGCGGCCGTAGTCGTGCTTGCGCACGCCCAGGTAGTCGTTGAGGTTGTCCTCGGTGACGACGACCTTGCCCTCGACCTTCTTGAGCTGCTGACCCTTGACGACCTTGCGGCAGATCTTGCTGATCTCGCGCTCGAGCGAGCGCACGCCGGCCTCGCGCGTGTAGTAACGCACGATGTCGCGCAGCGCGCTCTCGGCGATCGAGACTTCGCTCGCCTTCAGCCCGGCGTTCTTCATCTGCTTGGGAAGCAGGTAGCGCTGGGCGATGTTGACCTTCTCGTCCTCGGTGTAGCCCGACAGGCGGATGACCTCCATGCGGTCGAGCAGCGCCGGCGGGATGTTCATCGAGTTCGACGTGGCGACGAACATCACGTCCGACAGGTCGAAGTCGACCTCGACGTAGTGGTCGCTGAAGGTGTGGTTCTGCTCGGGGTCCAGCACCTCGAGCAGCGCCGACGACGGGTCGCCGCGGAAGTCCATGCCGAGCTTGTCGATCTCGTCGAGCAGGAACAGCGGGTTGCGCGTGCCGACCTTGGACAG